>CALUUX010000001.1 GCA_944324085.1 uncultured Mailhella sp.
CCAAACCGGGAAGAATGGCCGCCTCGAGCTTCGCCACGCGAGCCTTGCCGCGCGCCGCCTCCAGCTGAGAAAGAATTTCCCGAGCTCTCTGCACCACGGGCGCGGGCACGCCAGCCAGCCTGGCGACCTCAATGCCGTAGCTGCGATCCGCCGGACCGGGAATGAGACGACGCAAAAACACGATATCCCCATTCCATTCCCGTATGGCGATGTTCATGTTGCACACGCCCGGCAGCGTGTTCGCCAACGCGGTGAGCTCATGGTAATGCGTGGCGAACAGCGTGCGTATGCTTCCTCCCGCGCGACGCGACAATTCTTCCACCACGGCCCAGGCCAGGGCAAGTCCGTCAAACGTGCTGGTGCCGCGTCCTATTTCGTCCAGAATGACAAGGCTTCGCTTGTCCGCCTGACGCAAGATACGGGCCGTTTCCATCATCTCTACCATGAAGGTGCTCTGCCCCTGCGCCAGATTGTCCGACGCTCCCACGCGGGAAAATATGCGGTCCACCAGACCGATGCGCGCCTGCGAAGCGGGCACGAAAGAACCCATCTGCGCCATGACGGTGATAATGGCCGTCTGACGCAGAACCGTGGACTTGCCCGCCATATTCGGCCCGGTGATAAGCACGAGATGCCGCTTCTCGTCCATGATTAAATCGTTCGGAATGAACGAAGCCCGTCCCGTTACCGCCTCCACCACGGGATGACGCCCCTGCCGGATGGAAATTTCCTGGCTTTCGTCCAGTTCCGGCCTCGTCCAGCCATTGCGTTCCGCGCCCTCCGCCAGCGACTGCCAGTAATCAAGCCAGGCCAGCCTCGACGCCATGTCCACCAGACGGGGACGCTCCATGGCCACGCGTTCGCGCAGATCCTGATAAAGTCGATATTCAAGACTCTTGCGTTTCTCCGCGGCGGTAAGCATCTTGTCTTCCAGTTCACGGAGAGCGGGCGTGGTAAAACGCTCGCTGTTGGCCAGACTCTGCCGACGCTGAAAATACTCGGGAATCACGGCCTGCTGCGCGCGCGACAATTCGAAATAATACCCGAACACATGGTTATAGCCCAGCTTCAACTTGGGCATGCCGTTCTTTTCCTGTTCCTCGCGCAAAAGCTCCTGAAGCTTGGACTCGCCATGCTCCACAAGATCCAGCAGTTCGTCAAGCTCCGCGCTGTATCCGGGACGAAACAAACCGCCTTCCGTGATCTGCGGAGGCAGTTCATCCCGCAGCGCGCGATCCAACAGATCGGCCACGTCTTCCAGCATGTCCCACTTTTTCATGAGACGCTGCAAGGCGGCAGGCAAGGTCAGACCCTGACGTTCCTCTTCTGTGGACAACGCGCCGTTTTCCGACAGCATAAACGACTCGCGCACCGCGGGCACGGAACGAAGGCTTTCCTTGAGCGCGGCGAGATCGCGCGGCTGACAGCGGTTGAGCGATATGCGGGTGGAAAGACGCTCGATATCGTACACGTTCTCCAGCGCGGCCCGCAACGCTTTTCGGATGTCGCTTCTTTTCCAGAGAAACTCCACGGCGTCCTGCGTTTCCACGATGGGCTCAAGTCTGCGCCACGGACAACGCATACGCTCTTCCAGCAGACGGCCGCCCATGGGCGTGCGGGTGTTATCCATGACGGCCCACAGCGTTCCCGCGCCGCGCTTGCCGTCCATGCGACAGAACAATTCGAGATTGCGCTCCGTGATTTCGTCGAGAATCAGATACCGTCCCTTTTCCAGAGGCCGGAACGGGCAAAGCTGCGCGGGATCCCGCTTCTGCATCTGTTCCAGATAGGCCACCAGCGCGCCGCACGCCTGCAGAAGCTCCGGACTTTTTTCCAGACCGAGCGCGGCGGCTTCCTGCACATGCTGCGCGGCTAGCACGCGTTCACGCGCGCTCTCCAGCTCAAAATGGCTGCGGAACGGCACTCGCACCGCCTGCATGCCGGGCATGGTCGTCAACGAAAGGGGCAGCTCTCCCTTATCAGGCACAAGCAGCTCACGCGGGGCCATCTTGAGCGCCCACTGCTTGAGCTCATCCTCTCGAGAAGACTGCAACCCCGTCCACGCGCCCGTGGAGACATCCAGCCAGGCGAAACCGCCGGCGTTCCGGCCGGGATTCCAATACAAAGCCCCCAGATAGGTATGCGCCTTGGCTTCAAGATTGGCGTCTTCCAACGCCGTCCCGCTGGTCATCACGCGGGTGACGGCGCGCTTGACGAGCCCGCGCGCCTGCTTGGGATCTTCCATCTGATCGCAGATGGCGATCTTATAGCCTTTCTGCACAAGCTGCCCGATATAGGTCTCCGCCGCGTGCCACGGAACGCCGCACATGGGAATGCCGCCTTCGTCGCGGCTGCGACTCGTCAACGCAAGCTGAAGTTCGCGCGAGGCCACCTCGGCGTCTTCAAAAAACAATTCATAAAAATCGCCCATGCGGTAAAAAAGCAGCGAATCCGGATACTCTTTCTTGATTTCCAGATACTGCCGGTACATGGGCGTCAGTTTTGGAGTATTGTCACTCATATTTTCTCGAAGAAACGTCTCTGAGTCGTCTCTCTTTGCGCGGCATACGGAAAAACGCTCAAAATTTTCCGACGAAGAGGGCCGGAACGCCTCGCGAAACACGCGCGAGGGACAGCATGCCAGCCCCGGAAGCAGAGTCCCCACGCGCCGGAAAACAACTTCCGAAGAGCCTCGCGATCACGTCGCCGACGACGCCGAGTCTCGCTTCTCCCACCCCGCATTCGTGAGATCAGCCCGACGCTGACGGACAGCGGGAAAAAACGGCTTTTCCGCACGCAGAACGCGTCGCGCGAATCTGCCACGGCCTCCGTCCCTTTTTCTCAACGGGAGACGCACGGCGTCGCGTCACAAAACATCTTCGTCCGGACGCCGGGATTCCCTTTCCGCTTTTGGAAAAACAGCACCGGGAAAATTCCGCGTCGCGCCTTTCGACTCGCGGCGAAACGACGCCGGCGCGCCACGGCCCATTCAGAAAAAGAAGGCGCACGGAACGGGCATATTCCGTGCGCTTCTAAAGAAGACTTACTCCGCGGCGTTCTGCGCGGCGGCTTCGGCCTTGGCTTCGGCTTCCTTGACTCTGGCTTCGGCGTCCTTGAGGGCCGCTTCGAGCTTCTGCTTTTCAGCGGTCATCTTGTCGAGCTGCTTCTGAAGAGAAGACGCACGACGACGCGCGGCGGAAGCGCGGCCGGAAAGCGCGACTCTGTCCCACATGAGCATCAGCAGCACCACCGCGGCGCCAAGCGCAAAGCAGATCAGCAGCAGCGCGTAGCGGGGGATGGGCGCGGAAGCCATGGCGGGCGCGAACATGGGATCGAACTTCAGCGTCACCGCGTCAGAGAACGACGCCTGGTTCTGCACGAAGAGCATCATGACCACGAAGAACAGCAAAACCAGCAGAAAAACTTTGATATAGCGCATGACGTCTCCTTATTGCAGCAGCACACGCGAAAAAGGGTTCAGGCAGAACGCCCCGCCAGCCTGGCGAATACGGGAACCATACGGCGACGGGTTTCCACAAGAGCTTCCGGGATGACCCGAACATCGTCAAGCACAGCCATGAAGTTCGAGTCGCCGCTCCAGCGGGGCACCACATGCATGTGCATGTGCATGCCTATGCCCGCTCCGGCCGCCTCCCCGAGATTCAGCCCCACATTGATGCCCTGCGGATGGCTGAGCTCACGCAACACGCGGCAGCAAAGCTGCGTCACGGCCATGAGATCGGCCGCCTCTTCCGAGGAAAGTTCCGTGATGTCGCTGACATGGCGATACGGTATCACCATAAGATGACCAGAGGCGTACGGATAACGATTAAGCATGACGAACACATGCTCGCTACGGTGCACGATAAGACGCTCTTCATCCAGCGCCGGATCCTCCGGCGCGCAGAGCACGCATCCGTCGTGGCACTTCGGCCCGAGAATATACTGCATTCTCCATGGAGCCCACAGATTTTTCATAGAGGTCATCTCCTTTTGACACACTAGCACAGCCCTACGGCACGAGCAAGAGGGAGGAAGCCGCAGGGCCCGCCGGAAAGACAAAAAACAACTTGCGCGTCTCTTCTTTATGACACAAGCGCGCATTGCGCAAGCCGGTCCGTCTTTTCACGTCAACAGAATCCCCCCGCACAATGT
>CALUUX010000002.1 GCA_944324085.1 uncultured Mailhella sp.
ACCCTTGTCGTTCTGGCACTTTTCAAGAGCCTTCTTCATTTCGGTCTGCATCACGTTCATCACGTGTTCCTGATCCTGCTTGATGACGTTCTGCAGGAAGAACACGCGGCTCTGCAGTTCCTTCTGAAGGCGCTGTATTTCCGCCTCGTTCTTGTTCTTCTGAGCCTTTTCCAGATCACTCTGAAGACCGGCGAGCGATGCCATGGCCTTGTTTTCCAGCTCTCCCACGCGGGCTATGCCCTGCTGGCCGAGCTTGGTTTCCTGATAGAGCTTGGAAAGCTGCACGACGCCGAACTGAGGAGCGGGCTTCTGCGGTTCGGCTTTTTCGTTGCAGCCGCCGAGAAGAGTCAGCATGGATACAAGGGCAAGAGCGGAAACTATGTTTCTGTTCATTATTCGTCAATCTCCTGTGGTGAAATTCCCCGCCCGTCGGAAACGAAGCGGAAACGTCCAGAAAGAGATATCCTTTTTGCCCGCGCTCGGCAATGGGGCGAGACGGAAGAAAATTTTTTCGGAGAACGCGGCCGATACGACGGCGCGCCGGGCTTGACAGCCGGACACGGCGAGGGCATTTCCAAAGCAAAGCCCTCCCGCAGGCGAAAACGGCGCGCGCCGCGGAGCTCCCCACTTCGCGCCCTCACAAGGCAGGAACGCATGGCAGACCCCAGATCGGAAGCGGCCATTGAAAAACTGAGAGCGGAAATCGACGCCATCGACGACGAAATGCTGACTCTGGTGCGCCGACGCTTCAACCTGAGCCGCCGCATCATGACCGACGAACATCGCTACGGCATGCCCGTGGAAGTCTTCAGTCACGAACGGGAACAACAGACCATCGACCGCCTGAAGAAGCTGAACGAAGAATCCGACTGTCCCATGCGCGGCGCGCATATCGGCAACATCTGGCAGATGATTTTTTCCTGCACGCGCGTGGGCTGGTAACAGCGAGCTCGCCTCCTGGCTCCGGCGAACGCTTCGCCGCCTTCCGCGCCTCGACGCGAAAACGCCGACGGGTTGGACAGGGCCGCGTTCCCACGCTCACGGATCGCCTCTTCCGTCAACGCGGAAAGGGGCTTCATATTGTGGGAACAGGCCATTCTCCAAGGAAAAACGTTCCGCTCAATGCCTCTGGAACGCGGCTTTTTCACGCGTTCTTTTCGTCTCCGCCTTCCCGCTCCGTCAGCGTTTCGCTTCGCTCCTCCGCGGGCGACTCCGCGCTCTCCTTCTTCGTCGAAGGAGAACTTTTGCGCGTCGCGGCCTTCTCCGCGACCGCCTTCTTCGCGGCGACCGTTTTTCCGTCCGCGCTTCCATTCCCCGCGGCCGCCGTCGCCGTTCTGCCGGGGAACATGCTTCTGCGTCTTTTCTCCGCCGCCGCGTATATCAGCTGGAACACATATTCTTCCAGGCCGCTGCGAGCCTCCACGGGCACGTCCACAAGCGCGGCCTCGGCTCTTGCCATGGTCTTGTGTCCGCCTCCGCCGCCGATTTCCGGAAACACGCAGGAGGCCACCGCGCCAAGATCCATTTTGCCGTAGCCGCCGCGAAACACCACGATCACTCGTCCCGCGCTTACGCCGCACACCGCCACCCAGCGAAGTCCATGTATTTTAAGGAAGAAGTCCGCCACCACCACAAGAATGTCCGAACTGTCCACCTTGCCGAGCCACACATAGCTGCCGCGTCCGCAGGGACGCAGGGTCTCGAACGCGCGCGAAAAATAAGGAAGCCACTCGGGCATGTATTCGCTGCGCAGAATGCGATTCATGAGCGTGGCGTCGCCGAAACGGCTCAAGTAATGATAAGCCCGCAGATCCACGTCCGTGCAGTTGCGTCCAAAAGTTCCCGTATCGGTGCGTATGCCGTACTGAAGCGCGGTCGCCAGCAGACGGGCGGGACGTATCCCCGCGGAATACAAATATTCCGTCATCATGGTGCTCACCGAACCGTAGTCTGGCCGGATATCCTGAAACGGCGCGGAACACGGTTCCGCCGGCCGGGGATGATGGTCGATGACCACGGAGAACTCCAATCCGGCGAAGGCGGGATTGTGATGAGCCTGAGAATCCACCAGGGCGAAACGCTGCACCTTTTTGCGCATGGACGGACGCCACTTCACCACGGGAATGTTGAGATAACGGATCATGGCCAGATTATCCGGTCTGGTGATCTCGTTGGTTCTGGCGATGGTCACGCTCTTTACCCTTGAGCGTATGATTCGCTGAAGCGCCATGGCGCTGGCGAGAGCGTCGGGGTCGGCGGTGATGAGTATGGCCCACGATTCTTCCCTGACAAGCAGAGCCTGAAGCTGCGCAAGCTGCGCGGAAAGCACGCGGAAGTATGCCATAACCTTCTGCTCCTACGATTTTCTGTTGCGCACGAACTGCAAAGCCTCCCGAAAGAGCTTCTGTTCAAAGCGCGCCGGCAGGCCTTCGAGACAGCGCTCGGCTTTGTCGAGATACTCGTCGGCCATGGAACGGGATTCCGCGTCAAAGCCCAGGCGACGGATGTCGGAGGCGATACGCGTCCGGTCTTCCGGCGTGAAGCCCCCGGAACGAAATTTTTCACAGAACCCCGCTCTGTCGCAGCGGGGCAGAAAATCCAAATACTTCATGATGGGCGGCGTGAACTTGCCTTCCTCAAGATCGCCGGCCGTGGGCTTGCCCGTTTCCGCCTCATCGGCAAAATCAAGAGCGTCGTCCACCATCTGGAAGGCAATGCCAAGATTCAGCCCGTACTCGGAAATGGCTTCCACGTCCTTTTCGGAAGCCCCGGCGTACAGCGCGCCCAGCCGACAGGAACCGCGAAGAAGCCAGCCCGTCTTCCCGGCTATGACGTCCAGATATTCTCCGAGACTGTGCGACATGGAACGCTGAAGCGCGATTTCGTGGGTTTCTCCCGACGCGGTCATGAGCACGGCTTCCGACACGCATGTCAGCAGCGAAGGCACGCCGAACGAGGCCGTCTTATGACTGGCCGCGGCCAGCAGGGCGTCGCCGGCGAGAATGGCCCTGGGCACGTCGAAAAGCACATGCGCCGACACGCGTCCGCGACGGGATTCGGCACCGTCCAGCACGTCGTCGTGCAGAAGCGTGGCCACATGGATCATTTCCGGAATGACGGCGAGATCGTATAACTGCGGGCCTTCCGCGCCGAACAGCCGCGCGGAAGCCAGCGTCATGAGAGGTCGCAGGCGTTTTCCGCCCGCGAGGAGCACATGTCCCACAATGTCGCGCAACGGCGCGGGCATGGCGGACAGTTCCTTTTCCAGCGCGGCGTTCACTTTCGCCTGCTCGTATTTCAGCACGGATATAAACGTTATCATAAGTCGCAGACCTCTGCCCGTCGGGCGTCTCAGAAAATCTTTCCCTACCTTTTGAACGCATTTTTCATTCTTCGCAAGCATTTTCGTTCTCGAAGAACCGCTCGAAAGCGCGCCGGACGGACTCGGAAAGAAAAAGCCTCTTTACAAGTCGGCCGATACTGTAGGATACTGCCGCTATGAATTTCAACCTTTCCCTCTTTCTCGCCGCGCTGGGGCTGGCCTGCGTTCTGGAGGCCCTGCCCTGGCTCATCTCCCCCCGCAAAACGCGGGAAACGCTCATCGAGCTTCTTTCGCTTCCCGAAGAAACGCTGCGCAGGGGAGGCATCTTCCTCATGGTTCTCGGCGTCGCTGTCTGCGCCGTGGGCCGCTCGCTCCGTGGAGACTGAAATGAACACCATCGACGCCCTCATCCTTGCCGCGGGCAAGGGCACGCGCATGCCCTCCCCCAGACCGAAAGTGCTGCAGACGCTGCTCGGCGAAACCATGCTCGCGCTGGTGACGGCCACTCTGGCCGCCATGCCCCGCGTGCGTCACGCGATCACCCTTGTGGGCAACGAGGCCGACATGGTCTCGGCCGAAGCCGTCCGCGTCGCGGAACGTCTGGGAAAAAAAGCCCTGTGCGTCCGCCAGGAACGGCAGCTCGGCACCGGACACGCTCTTATGACGGCCATGCCCGAACTTCAGGGCGACGGAAGCGTCCTTGTGGTAAACGGCGACGCGCCCCTCCTCACGCCGGACGTGCTGAATCGCTTTATCGATGCCGCCGAAGGCGCGGACGTGGCCTTTCTGAGCCTCGTTATGGACGACGCCGCTTCCTACGGCCGCGTCATCCGCGAAAACGGCGCGGTGCGCGCCATTGTGGAAGCCAAGGATTTCGATCCGTCTCTCTATGGCCCGCTGGAAGACGCGCGCGAAGTGAATACCGGCATCTATCTCTTTTCTCTGCCCGCGGCGCGACGCCTGCTGCCGTCGCTTTCCTGCGACAATCGCGGCGGAGAATATTACATCACCGACCTCGTGTCGCTCGGCCTGGCCGCGGGCATGGACGTGCGCGGCGTCCGGGCCGAAGGCGCGGGTTGCGACGCGAACGCCCTGCTCGGCGTGAACACGCCGGCCGAGCTCGCCGCGGCCGAAGAAATTCTTTCGAACCGCCGCCGGGAAGCTCTTCTGGCGTCGGGCGTCATTCTGCATTCCCCGTCCAGCGTCCGCGTCAGCCCCATGGCTTCGGTGGAAAAAGGCGTCGAGCTCTTCGGCCCCTGCGAAATCTACGGCGACAGCGTTATCCGAAGCGGAGCCCGCGTGCTTTCCCACTGCGTGCTGCGCGACGCCGACATCGAGGGCGGCGTGGAAATCCGCGAATTCTGCCATATCGAAAAGGCCGTCGTCCGGCGCGGCGCCATTGTCGGCCCCTACGCCCGTCTCCGCCCCCAGGCCCTGGTGGATGAAGAAGCCCATGTAGGCAACTTTGTGGAGCTTAAAAAGACGCATCTGGGCAAGGGCTCCAAAGCCAATCACCTGACCTATCTCGGCGACGCCGAGGTCGGCCCCGGAGTGAACTTCGGCGCGGGCACCATCACCTGCAACTACGACGGAAAAAACAAGTTCCGCACCGTGATCGGTGAAGGCTGCTTCATCGGCAGCAACACGGCTCTTGTGGCTCCCGTTTCCGTGGGCGACGGCGCGATGGTGGGCGCGGGTTCCGTCATCACCGAGGACGTGCCCGCCGGAAAGCTCGCTCTCGGCCGAGGCAGGCAGGTTGTGAAGGAACGCAAACGCTGATGCGACGCCCTCCGGAACCTTGACTATTCCCTCCGGAATCTCCATTCTTTGCAACGCGACGGCGCCACGGCCTGCCGCATGCCTCCCAACAAAAGGAGAAAGCAATGTCTTGTCGTATATTGAACATCAAGTCGCCCACGGACGCTGAAGCTCTGGCTCTTTTCCAGCGTCTGGCCGAACGCGGCAATCCCGCCGACGGCAACGGTCAGGACGTGGAAAATCAGGTTCGCGCCATTCTCGCGGACGTGCGCTCGCGCGGCGATCAAGCTCTTATTGAACGCACGCGTCAATTCGACGCTCCGAACATAGAACCGCCTCTCGCCGTTTCTCAGGAAGAACTGGCCCGCGCCGCGGCCTCCATTTCCGGTGAGGAACGCAGCGTCATCGTGGAAGCGGCCTCGCATATCCGCACGTTCCACGAAGCGCAGAAGGACAAGTCCTGGTTCATCACCCGCGACGACGGATCCATTCTCGGCCAGAAAATCGAACCCGTGGATCGCGCGGGGCTCTATGTGCCCGGCGGCAAGGGCGGCAACACGCCGCTCATTTCCTCCATGCTCATGGGCGCGATTCCCGCTCAGGTGGCGGGCGTGAAGGAAATCGCCGTGGTCACGCCTCCGCGCGCCGACGGCACCCTGAACCCCTACATGCTGGCCGCCGCCTATCTGCTGGATATCAATGAAGTCTACCGCGTGGGCGGTCCCTGGTCCATCGCCGCGCTGGCCTACGGCACGCAGGAAATTCGTCCCGTGGACGTCATCGCAGGCCCGGGCAACATTTTCGTCACCACGGCCAAGAAACTCGTGCAGGGCAAGGTGGGCATAGACATGATCGCCGGTCCCAGCGAAATCCTCGTTCTGGCCGATGAAAGCGCCAACGCCGAATGGGTCGCCGCCGACATGCTCTCACAAGCCGAGCACGACAAGCTGGCTTCCGCCATTTTCATCACGACGAGCACCCTGCTCGCGGACCGCGTGGCCGCCGCTTTGGAACGCCGCGTGGCCGAGCTTCCCCGCGCCGACATCGCCCGCGCCTCTCTCGACAACTGGGGCGCCATCATTCAGGTGCCTGACCTTTCCGTGGGCGTGGACATGGCCAACCGCATCGCCCCCGAACACATGGAACTCTGCACAAGTTCTCCGTGGGAAGTGCTGCCCGCCATTCGTCACGCCGGAGCCGTGTTCATGGGCCAGTTCTCCCCCGAACCCGTGGGCGACTACTACGCCGGTCCCAATCACGTTCTGCCTACGCTCGGCACGGCGCGCCACTCTTCCGCGCTCAGCGTGCAGACCTTCTGCAAACGCACCAGCATCGTGGCCGCTTCAGCGCAATTCACCAGCGCGCACGCTTCCTCCATCGCTCTGCTCGCCAGACTCGAAGGGTTGGAAGCGCACGCCCGTTCCGTAGAACTCCGCGGCTGATTCCGCCGCCTCCCTTCCTATTCTTCATCCCCCGAGAGGTTTTCCCATGCAACAGCTGCCCTACCCCGTCATCACGTCCACGAATCTTCCCGGCTTCAAGCTCCACTCCCAGGGCAAGGTCCGCGATATCTACGATATTGACGAAAACACACTGCTCCTCATTACCACCGACCGCATGTCGGCCTTCGACGTCATTCTCGGCGACCCCATCCCGTGGAAAGGCGTCATTCTGAACCAGCTCACCCTGTTCTGGATGAACAAGTTCGCCCATCTCATTCCCAACCACATCATCGAATCCGACGTGGACAAGTATCCCGCCGCGCTTCAGCCCTATCGCGATCAGCTCGTCGGCCGCTCCGTTCTGGCCAAAAAGGCCGCCCCGCTCAAGGCCGAGTGCATCGTGCGCGGCTACATCGCCGGTTCCGGCTGGAAGTCCTACCAGAAAGACCGCACCCTCTGCGGTTATCGCCTGCCCGACGGCCTGAAGGAAGCCGACAAGCTTCCCGAAGTGCTGTTCACGCCTTCCACCAAGGGCGAACTGGGAACCCACGACGAAAACATCAGCCTCGACAGAATGCGTGAAATCGTGGGCCGCGAATACGCCGACAAGGCCGCCGAAACCTCTCTCGCCATCTACCGCGAAGCCTCGGAATACGCGGCCAGCCGCGGTATCATCATCGCCGACACCAAGTTTGAATTCGGACTCGTGGACGGACAGCTCACTCTCATCGACGAAGTGCTCACCCCCGACTCCTCGCGTTTCTGGCCCGCCGACAGCTACGAACCCGGCCACAACCAGCCCAGCTTCGACAAGCAGTATCTGCGCGACTGGCTTGAAACCCAGGTCTGGGACAAGACGCCGCCCGCGCCCGCGCTCACGACCACGGTTCGCGACACCACCGCCGCCAAATACCAGGAAGCCTTCCGCCTGCTGACGGGACGTTCCCTGTAGCGTCTCCCCTTTCACCCATCATCCAAGGAGAGGATATATATGCTTCTTGAAGGAAAAAAGGCCGTCATCTTCGGCGTCGCCAATAAGCACAGCATCGCTTACGGCATCTCTTCCGCGTTTCAGCGCGAAGGGGCGCGGCTTTCGTTCAGCTACCTGAACGACGCCCTTAAAAAGCGCGTCGAACCCATTTCCGCCGAACTCGGCGGCGACTTCACCTTCCCCTGCGACGTGTCCAGCGATGAAGACATCGCCCGCTCCGCGGAACTTGTCAAAGAACAATGGGGAAAGGTGGACGTGCTCGTCCATTCCGTGGCCTTCGCCTCCAAGGACGATCTCAAGGGCCGGTATCTTGATACCTCCCGGGACGGCTTCAAGCTGGCCCTCGACGTTTCCGCCTATTCGCTGGTGGCGCTGTGCAAGGCGTTCGAACCGCTGCTCAATCCCGGCGCATCCGTCATCTGCATGACCTACTACGGCTCGGAAAAAATGATCCCCAACTACAACGTCATGGGCGTGGCCAAGGCCGCGCTCGAAGCTTCGGTGCGCTACCTCGCCACCGACTTCGGTCCCGTGAACGTCCGCGTGAACGCCATCAGCGCGGGCCCCATCCGCACGCTGGCCTCGTCCGGCATTTCCGACTTCCATCAGATCGGCGCCATGTTTGAGAAACGCGCCCCCCTGCGCCGCCTCGTCACCATCGACGAAGTGGGCAACGCCGCCGCCTTCCTGGCGTCCGATCTGGCCTCGGGAGTGACGGGCGAAATTCTCTACGTGGATAACGGCTTCCAGAGCACGGCTCTGTAATAAGCCCAAAACGCGTCACAGGCGCGGGGACGCGTTCCCCGCGCCTTTTTGTTTTCCGCTCGTCACGCCAGCGGGATCGAGAAAAACGTTGCGCTCTCCGCGTCGGTCGGCGTATACTGCTTTGCCGCCGAAAAACGCCCTTACGGGCGCGAACGGCTCCACGGACGCCAGACGCGCGCCGATTCCGCGGCCGTTCGAAAGACGCTTCGACGGAAAGGAGCTTTTCATGGAACTCTCTGACATTCTGAGCACGCTGATCGTCCTCGCGCTCGCGCTTCTCGCCGGCGCGATTCTGCGCAAGGGGGGCGGTTCGACCTCCTGCTGATTCCGCCTGGATCCTCTGCGGACGCGTGACGTTCGCGCCCTCAACGCTTCTCTCGACAAAAAGGACGACGGGGCTAAAACGCCCGACCAAAAGTCCTGACCTCGCTCTTGCTCTCACGCGCAAGCTGGCTTATGCTCAAGACTCCGGACGTTACGGCGTTCGGAGTCTTTTTTCGGAACGTCGTTTTCCGCGCCGGACTTGCCGACGCCTTCGCGAAAACGCCCTCCCCGGGCCGTTCCGGCAAGTCGTCGAGTCTGTTCGCCGAACGCTCAAAGGATGCCGCCATGAATCCCCGTTTCCGCCTCGTTCTCCTTCTGGCCCTGTGCCTTGCGCTGCTTTCTTCCGGCTGCTCGCTGCTGGAAAAGCAGAGACTCCCCTACCAGAGACAAGATGAAGCCTCGCTCTGGGTCAACAGCATCGCCGGCCTGAGCGGCGTGGAACAGGGCCGCAGAGCCGAAACCGTGTGGAAAAGCCCTTCCTCATCCCAGGCTCTCAGAATGCGCGCGCTTTCCATCGCGGCCAGCCGTCCCGGCAAACAGGGCTATCCAGCGCGCAAAGAACTCGCCGCCCTTTACGCCTCCGCATCCTCCGATCAGCGCGCCTCCTGGGAAACCTTGTACTGGGCCGACCTCGACGCCATGGACAGCGACACGTTGAGAAAGCTCGCCGCCGCCGTCTCGGAGGATCAGGAAAGAAACTTCCCCTGGAATCTCATCGTGCTCAAGGCCGCGCGCCGCGGTCTTGTCACGGACGCTTCCGCCGTGCTCGCCAGACTGGGCAATCCCGCGCTCTACGCCGCTCCGACAGCTCTCGGACTCGGTGCCGCTCCCGCCGTGAGCGACAACGTGGTGCATGTGGCGCTCGTCATTCCTCAGACGGGCTCGGCTTCCGCCCTCGGACGCCAGGTGGCCGCCGGAGCCATGGCCGCGGTGGACGATCTGCGCCTTTCCGGAAAAAACGTGGACCTTCGCGTCATTGATTCCGGTCTGACCGGCTGGCAACAGGCCGTGCAATCTCTGCCGCCCCAGTTCGTCATGGTGGGCGGCCCTCTCATTCCCGGACGCTATAAGGCCGTCAGAGACGCCGCCGCTGGACGCGCGCTTTTCTCCTTCACCGCCTCTCTTCCTTCCGGAGACGAAGGCGTAAAAGCCTGGAGATTCTTCGCCAGTCCCGAGGATCAGATCCGCGCCCTTCTCGACGCGTCCTCCTCTCTCGGCATCCGTTCCTTCGGCGTGTTCAGTCCCGGCGATTCCTACAGCAAACGCATGAGCGGTCTGTTCATGCAGGAAGCCTCGGCTCGCGGATACGCCGTCACGTCCGGCTCCTACACCGCCGGTAAGATGAACGCCTGGCCCAAGGAAGCCGGAGCCTTCGTCAAAACGCAGGTCGGCGCTCAGCGCGGAAGCATTCCTGTGGCCACAGCCGACTTTCAGGCCATCTTCCTCCCCGACAGCTGGAAGAATATGGACATGCTCGTTTCCAGCCTGCACTACAGCGGCGCGCAGAACCGGCTCATGATGGGCACCTCCATCTGGGAACAGAGCCTCGGCCCCACCAGCCGCAACAACGCCGCCACCTTCGCGCTCACCATTTTCCCCGGCGTGTGGAGCGACAAAATTCCCACGCCCGGCGTCGCAGCCTTCCGCAACGCCATGACCGCCAGGAACGAAAGAACCGACGACTGGTCCGCCCTGGGATTTGATTTCGTGCGGCTGGCCGCGACCCTCAACGTCCAGCCCGGATGGACGCCGTCGCAGCTCAACCGCGCGCTTGCCTCCGCCCCCGGCATGGACTGGGCCAGCGCGCCCATCCGCTGGGACGACTCGGGCAAGGCCAGTCGCCAGCTCTTCCTGTTCCAGCCATCCTCCGTGGGGCACGTTCCGGCCGATATGCAGACCATACGGGACAGACTCGCCTCCGGCGATCTTTCCACGCCGGAATCCGACGCTCCCGCCGCTCCGCAACGGCCCGTGAGCTTCGATCAGCTCGTCAATTCCATCACCGGAAAATAGCGGTCCCTCCGTCGGCGAACGTCGTTTCAAAAGACCGCTCGCCGCGTCCGGCGCCCGCAGGACTTTAACTTAAACCCTCTTGAAGAGACCCCAGCATGTCACTCGACAAAAACGATTTTCTGCACCTGTGCCGGCTGTCCCGGCTCGCGCCGGATCCCGCCGCCCAGGAAGAAATGGCGGAACAGTGTTCCCGCATCCTCGCCTACATGGACAAACTCGCCGAAGTGAACACCGACGGCGTGGAACCTCTGTATTCTCCCGTCATTCATGAATGCGCCTTCCGGGACGACGTGGCGGTACGCCGCTGCGACCGCGCGGACATTCTGGCGGGCGCGCCCGCCACGGACGGCGCGTTCTTCATTGTTCCCCGCATCGTGGAGGGAAAATAAATGGCCGAACTTTTCGAACTCTCTCTCTGCGAAGCTCGCGATCTCGTCCGCAGCGGCGAAACCGGCGCGGAAGAACTGACCGCCGCCTGCCTGAAACGCATCGAGGCCACTGAACCCAAAATTGGCGCGCTGCTCGCCCGCCGCGATGAGGAGGCTCTGGAACAGGCCAGAGCCATGGATAAAAACAGTCCCGCCGATCTGTCAGACAAACCGTTGTGGGGCGTGCCCGTCACCGTCAAGGATGTGCTTACCTTCAAGGGACTTCCCACCACCGCCGCCTCAAAAATTCTGGAGGGATTCCGCTCCCCCTACGACGCCTTCGTGGTGGACAAACTTCAACAGGCCGGCGCCATCATTCTCGGCAAGAACAACATGGATGAATTCGCCATGGGTTCCACCACCGAACATTCCGCCTTCAAAACCACGGCCAATCCCTGGGACGTCACCCGCGTGCCCGGCGGCTCCAGCGGCGGCTCCGCCGCCAGCGTGGCGGCATGCCAGTGCTTCGCCTCCCTGGGCTCCGACACGGGCGGCTCCATCCGTCAGCCCGCCTCGCTGTGCGGCTGCGTGGGCATCAAGCCTACCTACGGACGCGTGTCCCGCTACGGCCTGCTGGCCTATGCCTCGTCGTTCGATCAAGTGGGCCCGCTCACCCGTACCGTGGAAGACGCCGCCGCCGTGCTTCAGGTTATCGCCGGTCACGACGAACGCGACAGCACCTGCTCCCCCATGCCCGTGCCCGACTACCACGCCGCCATGACCGCACAAAACGACCTCTCCGGCCTCACCCTCGGCATGCCCCGGGAATTCTTCGGTCATGAAGGACTCGACAAGGGCGTGGCCGAAGCCTGCAACAACGCAGTGGAAGCCGCAAAATCCCTCGGCGCCAGAGTGGTGGAAGTTTCCCTGCCTCATACCGAATACTCCATCGCCAGCTACTATATCCTCGCCGCCGCCGAAGCCAGCTCCAACCTCGCCCGCTACGACGGCGTGCGCTACGGCCACCGTACTGCCAATCCCAAAAACCTCGAAGACATGTACACAAGCTCCCGCACCGAAGGCTTCGGCCCCGAAGTGCAGCGCCGTATCCTGCTCGGATCCTACGTGCTCTCCGCGGGCTACTACGACGCCTACTACCGCAAGGCCGCCCAGGTAAGACGCCTCATCCGCCAGGACTACCTCGACGCCCTCAGCTCCTGCGACATGCTCCTCGCCCCCGTCTCCCCCGTGCCCGCATGGCAGATGGGACACATGTCCGACGACCCGCTCCAGATGTACTTCATGGATATCTTTACCCTGTCCCTCAACATCGCCGGCCTGCCCGGCCTCTCCATCCCCGTGGGCAAAAGCGGCAACCTCCCCGTCGGCATCCAGCTCATGGGCCGCGCCTTCGACGAAGGCCGCCTCTTCCTCGCCGGCGACAAGCTCACCCGCGCCCTCGGCACCCATAACCAGCACGCCCCTCTGTAAGAGAGAAAAGGCAGAAAAGACAGAAAAGGCATCGGGGGGAATGATTCCCCCCGAACCCCCTCGTTTCCGTCGTCAGGCTTCGCCTGCCGACGGCACGAAGGGTTTCAGATAGAAGCACGGTCCGCTCCCACAGGCCGTGCTTTTTCGTCCCCTCCTTTTCATCACGCGGCCCTTCCGGGAACATGGTATGGGCGGAGAATGACCGAAAAAACAAAAAACTCTGAACACGATGAACGGTTCTGGATATTCCTGCCTTTGAAATGCCTGTCCGGCGCAGGCCGGGCAGGCATCGGCACGGTCTGCGTGTCCGTGAGGACACGCAGACACTGAAAAAGAAGCCCGAACAGACACCGCCAGATCTTCCCGGTCACCCTGTCCTGCCGCTGCGGCGCAGCCGCAAGACAGAAACAGGGGGGGGCGCTGGGGGAATTATTTCCCCCGCATGCCTTTCCTGCGTTTCCTGCCTTTCTGCCTTTTCCCTGCGGGGAAAGGGCCTTGACATGACGGGGGCTTTTCCACGAAAACGCTTAGTATGTTTTACGGGCGGACGGGGGCGTTCGTCCGGATTGAGCGGGGAAGGCAACCACAGGCGGAAAAAGCGTCTTTCCCGTTGACAACATTGCTTTTCCGCACGAATCATGAACACTTTCAAGCCCTATGCGGCTATGCCTTTTTATCCTGGTCCTGTTTCCGTGCATCCTGATGTTGCCCGCGCGCTTTCGCTCGACTATGCGCCGCCGCGCATGGGCACGGAGTATCTTGAGCTTTACAAGTCGGTACGGGCCCGTCTTCAGAAGGTTCTGGACACGAAGGAAGACGTGCTCATGGGCACCGGCGAAGGCATGCTGGTGCTGTGGGGAGCTCTCAAGAGTCTGCTGAAGCCCGGCGACACGGTGCTCACCGTGGGCACGGGTGTTTTCGGCGACGGTTTTGCCTACATGGCCGAGGTCATCGGGTGCAGGGCGGTACGGGTTTCCGAGCCCTACGACAGAACCATTTCCGCCGAGACGCTGGAAAAAGTGAAGGATGCCGTGCGTGAGCATCATCCCGTGCTCATGACGGCGGTGCACTGCGAAACGCCTTCCGGCACGCTGAATCCGCTGGAAGAGCTGGGGCGTCTGAAAAAGGATCTGGGCGTGCCTTTCCTTGTGGTGGACACGGTGGCGAGTGCGGGCGGCGCGCCCGTGCATGCCGATGCATGGCATGCCGACTGCGTACTCGGCGGCTCGCAGAAGTGTCTTTCCTGCCCGCCGGACATGAGCTTCATGAGCGTGAGCGCGGCGGCGTGGGAACGCATACGCGAAGTGAACTATGCCGGCTACGACGCCATACGTCCCTTCGACAACGCCATTGAAGACCCCATGCGCTGTCCCTACACGCCCGACTGGTGGGGCGGGGCCGCGCTGGATGCCTCTCTTTCCGCGCTGGAGCGGGAAGGCCTCGAAAACGTTTTCGCCCGTCACGAAGCCGTGGCGCGTCAGTGCCGCGAAGGCGTGAAGGCTCTGGGCCTTTCCCTGTGGCCCGCAGAAGACGCCGTAAACTCCCCCACCGTAACCGCCGTGCGCGTGCCCGAAGGCTGGCAGTGGAACAACTGGCGCACGGCCCTTGCCGAACGCGGTCTGTACGTGGGCGGCAGCCTCGGCCCGCTTGCGGGCAAAGTGTTCCGCATGGGACACATGGGCACGCAGGCCAACGCCGAAGCCATGGCCTCGGCCCTCGCCGTCATGAAAGACATTCTCTCAAAATAACCAAAGGATCATATTCATGAGCTACACCAAGGAAGACGTACGCCGCTACCACGGCCTGCCCCGTCCCGGCAAGATAGAAGTCATGCCCAGCAAGAAGGCCGAAACCCAGGACGACCTCACCCTCGCCTACAGCCCCGGCGTGGCCGATGCCTGCCGCGATATCGTGGCCGATGAATCCATGGCCGCCAAACTCACGGGCCGCAGCAATCTTGTGGCCGTGGTCACCAACGGCACGGCCGTTCTCGGTCTCGGCAATATAGGCCCACTCGCAGGCAAGCCCGTCATGGAAGGCAAAAGCATGCTCTTCAAACTCTTTGCCGACGTGGACGCCTTCGACATCGAGCTCGACTGCTCCGATCCCGACCGCCTCATCGACATCGTGAAGGCCATGGAGCCCACCTTCGGCGGCATCAACCTCGAAGACATCCGCGGCCCGGAATGCTTCTACATTGAGGAAGAGCTGAAAAAGTCCATGAACATTCCCGTGTTCCACGACGATCAGCACGGCACGGCCGTGATTACCGGCGCGGCTCTTATCAACGCCTCGCGCATCACCGGCCGCAAGATTGAAGACATGAAAATTGTGGTCATGGGCGCGGGCGCCGCGGGCATGGCCTGTGCGCGCTTCTACGCAGCCATGGGCGTGAAGAAGGAAAACATCTCCATGTTCGACATCCGCGGCCTCATCCACGAGGGACGCACCGATCTTTCCGACGTGCAGATGACCTTTGCCCAGCCCGTTCCCGCCGACGGCGCGAGCATCGACGATACCCTCTACGCCGCCATGAACGGCGCCAACCTCTTCCTCGGTCTCTCGGGCCCCGGAACCCTCAAGCCCGACATGCTGAAGGGCATGGCCGATCTTCCCGTTATTTTCGCCTGCGCCAACCCCGTGCCCGAAATAGGCTACGAAGAGGCCAAGGCCGTGCGTCCCGATGCCATCATGGGCACGGGCCGTTCCGACTATCCCAATCAGGTGAACAACGTGTCCGGCTTCCCGTTCATCTTCCGCGGAGCTCTCGACGTGCGCGCCAGCAAAATCAATGAGGAAATGAAAATCGCCGCCGCCCACGCCCTCGCCGATCTCGCCCTCGAGACCGTGCCCGAAGACGTGCGCGCCGCCTATCACGGCCGCGATTTCACCTTTGGTCCCGAGTACATCATTCCCATGCCGCTTGATCCGCGCATCATCGAATGGGTGGCTCCCGCCGTCGCCAAGGCCGCCGTCGACAGCGGCGTGGCGCGCGGCAGCATGGAAGACATAGGCGGCAGCGTCGAAGCCTACCGAGTCATGCTCCGCGACCGCATGAGCAAGGCCAGAGCGCGCATGGCTTCCTACTGGAAAAGCTACAACAAATAACCTGTCGGGGAATCCACGGACCTGTTCCGCCCCCCTTGCGCGGGCGCATCCTGCCGGATGCGCCCCTTTTACTGCCTGGAGTTTCCATGATCATACGTCCCATAGAATACCACAAAAAACGCTTCCTTCCCCTGCTTCTGCAGGCCGACGAACAGGAAGACATGATCGACCGCTATCTTGAGCGCGGCGAACTCTTCGTGGCCTTCGACGACAAGGATGAAGCCGTGGCCGCCGCCGTCGTCACGAAGGAAGATGACGGCCTGTACGAGCTCAAGAACATCGCCGTCGCCCCGGAACTGCGGAGGCAGGGACTCGGCCGGGGCATGCTCGATTTTCTCATGAACCGCTACCGCGACAACGGCATCATGCAGGTAGGCACCGGAGAGAGCGAAGCAACTCTCGGATTCTACCGTGCCTGCGGTTTCACCGTCTCCCACGTGGAAAAAGACTTCTTCACCAAAAACTACGACCACCCCATCGTTGAAGACGGCAAAGTTCTTACCGACATGATCTATCTGAAACGCAGCCTCAACGCCTGAACGCCCCTGCGCACGCCGCGCAGACGCCGGAAGTATTCCGCAACACGCTATTGGCATGAAAAATCCCCGCACGGAATTTCCGCACGGGGATTTCTGTTCGGGAAAGAAGAAAAAACGACGCGCTAGGCCGCCGCGGCATCCCTTCTGTTATGCAGGGCGTTCAGAATGAGCAGAAACACCACCAGAAGCACGCCGCTCACGAGCAGGCACACCCAGGGACTTGAGCTGACAAAGCCCGCCACAAGATAGCCCACCGCGCTGCATCCCGCAGCAAGCAGCGCGTAGGGAAGCTGCGTGGAAACGTGTTCAATATGGCTGCACCCCGCGCCTGCGCTGGAAAGAATGGTAGTATCGGAAATGGGCGAACAGTGATCGCCGAACACGCTGCCCGCCAGCGTGGCGGAAAGAGCCACCACAAGCAGATCGGGGCAGATGGCCTGCGCCACGGGCACCACCAGCGGAATGAGAATGCCGAAGGAACCCCACGCCGTACCGGTGGAAAAGCTGAGGAAACCCGCAATGACAAAAATGAGGAACGGCAACATGCCGCCTATCATATTGCCGCTGGTAACCAGCGATTCCACGAACTTGTTGGTCTGGAGCATGTCCTGACACACGCCGCTGATGCCCCAGGCGAGCACGAGAATGAGGTTGGCGGTAAGCATGGCCTTCATGCCTTCCACCGCGCCGTGCATGAACTCGGCAAGGCTCATGAGACGACGAGGCACGTAAAGAAGCAACGCCACCACGAGACCGCCGAACGAAGCCCATACCAGCGCGGGCGACGCATTGCAGTTTCCGAGCGCGGCGCGGAATTCATGATAGGCCGGATCGGATCCCCAGTAGCCGCCGCTGTACATCATGGCGAGCACGGCGAACACAATGAGGCTTCCGATGGGAATGAGCATGTCGAACACATTGCCGTTCTTGGTTTCGAGGCCGATTTCCGACTTCTGCGCCATCACGCCGAGATCCCCCTGCTCCGCGCGTTTTTCCGCCGCGCGCATGGGACCGAAATCCCACTTGAACAGACAAAGCAGCACCACGAGCGTGAGAGACAGCAACGAGTAGAAATTATAAGGAATAGCCGCGATGAACGCCGCAATTTCGCTTTCAAACGCGCCTGTGGATTTCAGATTGCTGCCCACGGCTGCGGCCCAGCTGGAAATGGGCGCGATAATGCACACGGGCGCGGCCGTAGCGTCGATGATGTAGGCCAGCTTGGCGCGGGAAATCTTATAGGTGTCCGTGACGGGCTTCATCACGGTGCCTACGGTAAGACAGTTGAAATAGTCGTCGATGAAGATAAGTCCGCCCAGCCCGCAGGTGGACAACATGGCGGTGCGTCTGCTCTTGATGCGCGACGTAGCCCAGCGGCCGTAGGCGCGCGATCCTCCGGCCATGGAAATGACGTACACCAGCGCGCCCAGCGCGGAGCAGAACATCACGATATCGAAGTTGAGCCGTTTGCCCATGATGGCGAACGCCGACTCAATGGTGTTCATCAACACGAAGTCGGCGCCCGTTCCCATGGAATAAATGAAAGTGCCGGTCAAGATGCCTATGAGCAGAGAGGAAATCACTTCTTTGGTAATGAGCGCGAGCACAATAGCCGTCACGGGAGGCAGAAGCGACATCCATCCAGCATAATAAGGTTCCATACATCCCCCAAAAGATAAAACGCTCCTTGAAGAAGCGCGGAAAACGCCGCGCGAAAAAACGCCACGCTTCATGGCGTATCCCGCGCGAAGGGGCGAGCCGGAACCATGTTTTCTTCCGCGCCACCCCCCGCAAGAGACTCTTCACAGTGTGACGAGACTAACAGATTATACGTCCCTCTTCAACGTTTTTCCTGTCTGAATCGCGATAAAACGCGCCCTGCCCCCGCTTTTCAAGGAACGAAACGCCGTCCGCGCCGATGTGGAAAACATCATGCATCCATAACGTCAGGATCGATCCCTCTGACGCTTCTCCAGTCCCTAGAGACACCGCGCCCAGCCGGTTCGTGACATTCCCAAGTCGACGCTCGTCTGTCTCCATGCCTCCTGACGCGCAGACGTCGCCAGGAGGACTTTCCTCACCTGCCGGCAGAAAACTGGCGTCCATGCGCCGAAGGCGTGACGGAGAATAAGGAACGCGTCATGACTTCAACGATTTTTAAGGGACAAAAACATGCGAGCGCGCAAGACAAGCGTCTACGTCTTCGCGGGGAAGACGTTACCTTAAGAAAACAAAAGGTCATGGAAGCCCCTCCAGAAATCGCCGTCAAAAGACTGATATGTGCCTGGCATCATGTGCCTGACAACAAAGGAGAGGTGCTTCAATGACCTATCTTGTTGAAATATATGGTGGACCCGGCAGGCCTCGAACCTACGACAATCCGGTTATGAGCCGGGGGCTCTACCAACTGAGCTACGGGTCCAGCAGCGGAAAATATGCCCCCATTCTTCTTGTTTGGCAAGAGAAAAAACTCTATGCCCCCGGGAAATATTTCCTTCCCGCCCGATGACGAGCTCTTTCTCAAAAGAAACTCCCTCTTTTCTCCGAAAAGAAAAGAGGGAGGCGTTCATTTATGAACTTCGGCCAAAAGAAAGCTGCCGGTATCGAAACAACGCATCAAAACGCGTCACGACAAGGAGAAAAGAACTCTCTCCTCTCGAGGCCTTCCCGCCTGGCGGATACCGGCGAAAAGCGTTCCGTCGAGCCGACGTCGCTCTCTCCGGGCGTCGGCTAGAGGGCCTGGAAATATTCGCGGGGATGCGCGCAGGCGGGGCAGGATTCGGGAGCTTCAAGACCTTCGTACACATAACCGCAGTTCTGGCAACGCCACACGCGGGGCTTATCGGACTTGAACACGGTGCCCGCTTCAATAGCGGCGGCGAAGGCGAGGAAGCGCGCTTCATGATGCTTTTCCGCCACGGCGATGTTACGCATGACGGCGGCAATGGCGGGGAAACCTTCCGCGTCGGCTACGTCGGCGAAGGAAGGATACATATCGGAATATTCTTCGTTTTCACCGGCAGCCGCGGCCTTCAGATTGTCGAGCGTGCTGCCGATGACGCCAGCGGGATAGGACGCCGTGATTTCCACAGAACCGCCTTCGAGGAACTTGAACAGACGCTTGGCGTGTTCCTTTTCCTGATTGGCGATCTCTTCAAAGGCCTTCTGCATTTCCACATAGCCGTCCTTCTTGGCCTGAGAAGCAAAGTAGGTGTAACGGTTGCGGGCCTGGGATTCACCGGCGAAAGCGGTGAGAATATTTTTTTCGGTCTGGGTGCCCTTCAAAGATTTCATGGTACATTCTCCTGATGAACAGAGGGATGTTTTCAGCAGGCGCGCCTCTGATTCGCGACCTGCGTCTCGTCCGCCGCGGCGGCGGACTTGCGTTCGCATTCTTCACAGATACCGTCGTACTCCACCCGCACGGTGGTTATCCTGAAGCCGGGCACGCGAAGGGAACCGATTCCCGGTTCATCCTTCCCGTCGGTGAACACATCGGCCACGCGACCGCACACATGACATCGTACATGTCGGTGAGGTTCCACTCTTCCATCAAAACGACGCATGTTGCCGGCGGAGTCAATTTTCAATACTTCGCCCATGTCAGCCAAGAGATCAAGATTGCGATAAACGGTTCCCAGGCTGATATGCGGCATGCGCGCCTTGACGATGGTATACAGCTCATCCACCGTGGGATGGGTGTCCACCTTGCGCAGTTCCTCAAGAATGATTCGACGTTGATTCGTCATTCTTGTCTTGGGCATAGTTGCTCCTCAAAATCACTGGTCGATTCGGAGATAACAATAATAAGAATGATTGTCAATAAGAAAAAAGAAATGGCGCCCTGACGCCGGAAAAATCATGCGTCCCCACGCCCTTCCCCCCCCCACGACGCCGTTTTCCCGTCGAGGGTGGGAAAATCATGGCCGTATCACGGAGACCGGGGCAGGCTTGTTTCCATGCGGAACCCTGTACAGCGAGGAGGACTCATGAACAACGACACGCCCGGCGGACGCCCGCCGTTTACGCGCAGACGCTTTCTGCGGACATCGCTCATGGCGGCCGCGCTCACCGGCGTGACGCGCGCGTTTTCTCCCTGCGTGAGCCAGGCTCTGGCCGAAACGCTTACCGCGGTCCGACCGCCGGTGTTCTGGCTTCAGGGCATGGGGTGCACGGGGTGTTCGGTCTCCATTCTGAACAGCCTGCATCCCCGCATCGCGGACGTGCTGCTTCATGTCATACGCATGGATTTTCATCCCACGCTCATGGCCGACGAGGGCGAAGGAGCCGTGGAATTCATGCTTCGCTCGGCCCGAGAGCACGCCGGAGGATTTCTGCTGGTGCTGGAAGGGGCCGTGTCGGAAGAAAAAGAAGGGCGTTTCTGCGTCATCGGCGAAGCGGGACATCAGGAATTTCCGCTTTCCGTCATGCTGGAACAGCTGGCCCCCCACGCGGCGGCGGTTCTGGCCGTGGGCAGCTGCGCCGCCTACGGAGGCGTAACCGCGGCGCGCGGTTCCGTCACCGGGGCCGTGGGAGCGCGGGAATTCTTCCGCCGGAAAAACATAACAACGCCCGTGATCAACATTCCCGGCTGTCCTCCTCATCCAGACTGGATGGTCGGCTCCATGCTCATTCTGCTGGACGCCGCGGAACGCCTCGGGCTTGCCGCCGGGGTGAAAGAAACGGCGGCCGGCCTGGACGCATGGGGACGTCCTCGCGCGTTCTACGGCAGCACAACCCACGAAAACTGTCCCTACCTCTACCTGTTCGACGAAGGAACCATGGCGACCAGTCTCATCGACAAAACGGGATGCCGCTACTCGCTGGGGTGCAAAGGACCAGGCGCGTGGTGCGATTCTCCCATCCGCCGCTGGAACGACCGCGTGAACTGGTGCGTGGAAAACGCCCTGTGCATCGGCTGCGTGCAACCCGATTTTCCCGACGGGCAGTCACCCTTCTACCAGAAGAATCTCTGGTGAACTCCCTCGACGCACAACGAAACGTCAACCTTGCAAGGAAAACATCATGGCCGTTTCCATAGCCATCGATCCCATCACCCGCATTGAAGGGCATCTCAAGGCGCGTCTGGAGGTTTCCGACGGCGTCGTGCGGGACGCCTGGCTCACCGGAGGCATGTTCCGAGGATTTGAAACCATACTTCTGGGCCGCGATCCCATGGACGCTCCGCAGCTCGTGCAGCGCATTTGCGGCGTGTGTCCCGTCTCGCACGCGCTCGCTTCCTGCATGGCGCTCGAAGACGCGGCCGGCGTTACGCCCCCCCGCGAAGGCAGACTGCTGCGCAATCTCATGCAGGGCGCAAACTTTCTTCAATCGCACATCCTGAGCTTCTATCAGCTGTCCAGTCAGGACTTTTTCCAAGGGCCGTCCACGCCGCCCTTCTCCCCGCGTCAGAAAAAGCCCGATCTGCGCCTCGGGGAAGCCGCCACGCGCATGATGCTCGACCAGTATCTGGAATCGCTGGACATTCGCGCCATTTGTCATGAAATGGCGGCCATCTTCGGCGGACGCATGCCCCATGTGCACGGCATCGTTCCTGGCGGAACCTCGGCCCCCGCCACGTCCAGACAAATACAGGAATTCCGTTCCCGCTTGAAAACGACGCGGGAATTCATCGAAAAACGCTATGTGCCGCTGCTTTATCTGCTTTCAGAAAGCTACGCCGATCTGGCCCGCGTGGGCAAGGGATGGGCCACGGCCATGTGCATGGGCGTTTTTCCCCATCCGGACACGGGCGAAGAGGCCATACGAGCCGGCGTATGGGCCGGAGGCAAGGAATACGAATTCGATCCCGCCAAAGTTATGGAAAACGTACGGTATTCCTGGTTCACGGCGTCGTCTGGCGGCAGTCCGTTCAGCGCGCCGACGCTCACCGTGGATCTGGACAAGGTCGGAGCCTACAGCTTTTCCAAGGCCGCGCGCTATAGCGGCATGCCCATGGAAGTGGGACCGCACGCTCGCATGTGGGTAGGAAATATGGAACTCTCACCCATGGGAAGAGAACTGGCCCCCAAACATCTGGGCGTGCGGGCTCGAACCTTCCGCGAACTGGGAGAGACCTTTGCCTTTTCCATCATGGGAAGACATCTGGCCCGCGCCGAGGAAACCTGGTTCGTGGCCAAGGCCATGGAGGGCTGGCTCGACGCGCTCCGTCCTGGAGAAAATCCGCTCCAGCCCATGCCGAAACTGAAGGACGGAGAAGGCTATTCGCTCACCGAAGCTCCTCGCGGCTCGCTCATGCACTGTCTGCGCGTGGAAAATGGCCGTCTGAGCTTCTATCAGGTTCTGCCCGCCACGCTGTGGAACGCTTCCCCCCGCGACGACGCCGGACTCCGCGGCCCCATGGAAGAAGCCCTCGTGGGACTGCCCGTGCCCGATGAAGACAGTCCGGTCAACGCGGGACGTCTGGTGCGCGCCTTCGATCCGTGACTGGGATGCGCCGTGCATGTCATGCACGCTGAAAAAACCGTCCCCGAGGCGTGTCCGACGTTTTCCTCTGACGCGTCCGAAGCGCGGACGTTCTGAAAAAACGACGAATCAAGGGCGGCTCCCCCCAGGGGGAGTCGCCCTTTGACGTACGTTCTGCCTCTTTTCAACGCAGGGCGCGGAAAGCCGCGCCCACGTTTCCAAAGCTGCGACGACGGCATTTACGTCATGCCCGACGCCGTCCGGACTTTCCCGCCAAGCGGAAAAAGAACAGCACAAGCAGACTGGACGTCACGGCCACCGCCGCCATGGGCAAGGCCGTCTCGGAACCTCCAAGCCCCACAAGCGGCGATGAAACCGCGCCGAACACGAACGACGTCACGCCGAGCAGGCCGGACGCGCTGCCCGCGCCCTCGGTCTGCGCGGCAATGGCCAGAGAAAAACTGGTGGTCGTGGTGACGCCGATGCTCGCCACGAACAAAAAAAGCGCGCCGATCATGCACGCCGCCGGCAGATGAAACGCGCTCACCGCGGCGACGCCCAGCGCGGCCACCAACGAAAGCGCGACGCCCGCGCCGAGCACGTTTCTGTCGCCATAGGCCGTGCAGACTCGACCCGTCACCTGCGCGAAAATCATGATGCCAAGCCCATTAAGGCCGAAACAAAGCGCGTACTGCTGAGCGGAAAGGCCATAGAGATTCTGAAGCACGAAGGGAGACGCGGAAATATACCCGAAAAAACCCGCCATGACGAATCCCTGAAGCAGCATGTACGCAAGAAAAACGCGATTTTCAAACAGGCGGAGCATGGCGCGCAGAGACTGAGCCATGCCGCCCTGAACGCGCTTTTCCACGGGCAGGGTTTCCGGACACCCGAAGAACACCAGGCAAAACTGCGCCACGCCGCAGGCGGCAAGAAAAAAGAATATTCCCGACCAGCTGGAAAAACGAAGAATCTGACCTCCGATGACCGGGCCGAAAATGGGCGCCACGCCGTTGATGAGCATGAGCAGAGAAAAAAAACGGGTCAACTCCGAACCGCGAAACAAATCGCAGGCGATGGCGCGGGAAAGCACCACGCCGCCGCTTCCCGCAAGACCCTGAATAAATCGCAGCACGATAAGCTCGCCCACGCCGGACGCCCGGGCGCAGAGGAAAGACGCCACAATGAACAACGCCAGAGAAAGCAGCAGCGGCGTTTTACGTCCCCGAGCGTCACTGAGCGGACCAAGGGCGATCTGACCGAGAGAAAGCCCCAGAAGGCAGGCCGTAATGCTGAGCTGCATCTGCGAAGCCGCGCTTCCGAGTTCCTCCGCCATATCCGGCAGCGCGGGAAGATAAAAATCCGTGCACAGCGGCCCCATGGCGGCAAGAAATCCAAGGATGGACGCCATGAAAAGACGGGCCCCAACACTTTTAAAAGGTGAAACAGGCATGAAAACTCCGTGAGACGAAAGGAACCGATTATGGCTCGGCACAGCTCTCCCACGCCCTCCAAGACGCAGGCCACAAAAAAATAAAGGGGAAAAAGACGTTCGTCCAGCGTTTCCGACGCCATTCCCCGCTTTTCTCACGGGCAACGTCGCGGCCGTGAACGTCGGACGAACGCGCCTCCTTTCCATGTCGTCGCCCTTCTGTTCGCGTTCTTCCGACGTCCGTTTTTCAAAGACCGTCAAAACACGAGGCTTTTAAACGCAAAACGGCGGGCGTAAAGCCCGCCGTCCGAGGAGGGAAACGCCTGGGCAGGCGTTCCACGTTTATTTATTGTCCAGCGTTACCGTAATGAAGAAGGTTTCGCCGCGACGATTGATCTGAAGCATGACGGCTCCACGTTCCTTGCCGTCCTTGCGGACGATGGAAACGAGTTCGTCGGGACTGGTCACGGGCTTAAGGTTGGCCGACAGAATGACGTCGCCGGTACGGATGCCCGCTTCGGCCGCAGGACCGTCGCCCTTCACGCCCACAACCAGCAAGCCCTTCACATCGCCGGAAAGCTGAAGCGCGCGAGCGTCTTCGGGAGTGAGCGGCTTGATGCTCACGCCAAGATCGCCGCCTTCGCTCTGCTGACCGGAATTCTGAGCCACCGCGCTGTGCGAAGAACGTTCGCCGAGCTTGACGGTGGTCTTCACTTCCTTGCCGTCACGCAGCACCACCACATCCACCTTGGTGTCGGGCTTCAGCGCGGCCACGCTGCGGGTGAGGGCGGACGCGCTGTCGATGTCGGTCTTGCCCACGCGGATGATGACGTCGCCCGCGCGCAGTCCGGCCTTGTCGGCGGGCTCATTGTCGAGAACCGAGCCGATGAGCGCGCCCTTCGCGCTCTTGAGGCCCAGAGCCTTGGCCATGTTCTCATCCAGATCCTGGATGGTCACGCCCAGCCAGCCGCGACTGACCTTCTTACCCTCGCGAAGATCGTTGATGACCTTGGAAGCGAGATTGCTGGGAATGGCAAAACCTATGCCCTGTCCGTTGGCGGAAATGGCGGTATTGATGCCTATGACCTCACCAGCCATATTGATGAGAGGACCGCCGCTGTTGCCGGGGTTGATGGAGGCGTCGGTCTGAAGGAAGTTGTCAAAGGGACCGGCGTGGATATCGCGGCCCTTGGCGCTCAGAATACCGGCAGTCACGGTATTGCTCAAACCGAAGGGGTTGCCGATGGCCACCACCCAGTCGCCAACTTCCATGGCGTCGGAGTCGCCGAACTTGAGCACCGGCAGAGCTTCGGAGCTTTCCACTTTGAGCAAAGCCAGATCGGTTTCCGCGTCCGTGCCCACGATCTTGGCGGGAAGACCGGCGGACTTGTCGCCGTTGAGCTTTACGGTCACCTTGTCCGCGCCTTCCACGACGTGGTTATTCGTGACGATGTAGCCGTCAGGCGAAATGATGAAACCGGATCCCAGTGCGCTGCTTTTCTGCTTGGGCGCGGGCTGACCGGGACGCATGCCGAAAGGCCCGCCGAACTGTTCAAAGAACTGATCCATGCCCGGGAAGTTGAACATGCCCATGACCGGGCTTTCCACTTCTCTTTCCGTGCTGATGTTCACCACCGCCGGCCCGGCGTTCTTGGCCAGCGGAACAAAGTTGGGCAGCGTGGGAGCCGCCATGGCCGATGAGGCCAGAAACACAAAACCCGTTACGGCTATCGCCGTTTTTTTAAGGACTCCGTTCATAAAGAACTCCTTTTCACGTCATATTTCAGGGGTGAATGGGTTTCTGTTATGGTTTTACCGCACAGATACCCTTCATGCCATTGTAAAGAAAGACAAAACATTACTGCTGCGACGCTCCGCCGTTTCCTCCCGCTCCGCCGCATGAGGAGCAGTTGCCATGGCAGGGGCTGTTGCGGTTGAGCCGCTTATCGTTCATCCATGCCGGTCTCGGCCCTATCTTGAAAGGAAAAGCCCCGGTTTTCAGAGGGCTGGGCGCAGAAACAAGACGGGCCGTATGTTCTGACCCGCATTTCGGGCAGCAAATCACGTCGTCATCATCAAACGCCAGCTCCTCAAAGGTGTGCCGGCAATCCTTACATTCAAAATCATACAGCGGCATGGTAACACTCCTCGCGAGAAAAAATGGAAGGCCGTCGCTTTCATTCGCCTTCTCTCAGCTGCTAAATAAGCACCTTACACCAGCTGGCAAGATTAAAGCAAAAGCGTCCGACGACCTTTTTTCAGGGACAAGAAAGATTCTGTAATGCTTTTTTTCTTGTAAAAACGAGGTATTATAAAAATTTTTAACAAAATTCCGACGCGTCTGACGCTGATTAGCCCAATTCTTGCATAGTGTTGCAGCGCGTCAAAACAAGCCCGAGTCTCCACGGCTCACAAAGCGGAAAACGCAGCAAAACGGCTCAGCGGCCCAGCGCATGCCGAAACAACACACCTTCCCCCGAAAGCTCCGCCTTGACACCTCCGCCGAAAGAAAATCGACGGGGAAACATTCTGCGTCGCCATGCCTTCTCCACAGCTTCCAGCGTGTCGGCGCGAGCCTGGCCTTTCATGCGCCGCAACGCCTCAGCCATAGCGCGCAGCCTGCCGGATCCCCCCAGTTCCTTCAACGCCGCGTCCGAAAGGAAAAAACCGTCCCCGTTTGTCTGAATGACCTGCTCCAGTCTTTCGTTCCAGCCCCGCTCGTCCCTGCGGGCGCATCGCCAAAGACGACGAACGCTGTCATAAAACGAAGGATTTTCCGCCAGCAGCAACGGCACCACGTCATGCCGCATGCGGTTGCGCTTCCACGCGCGGCTCGCGTTGGAGGCGTCTTCCCGCCAGGACACGCCGAGTCTCTGAAGCATGGCTTCCAGGTCTTCTTTTTCCACCATGAGCAACGGACGCAGCAGACGGCGGCCCGGTTCGTCCATTACGGCCTTCATGCCGCCGAGGCCCGGCCAGACCGCGCCTCGGCAAAGACGCATGAGCACGTCTTCCGCGAGATCTCCAACGTGATGCGCCGTTAGCGTCCAGCTCGCTCCCGTTCTCAGCCGGCAGTCTTCGAGGAACGCGTACCTCGCCCGACGTCCCGCCTCCTCCAAACCGCATCCCCACTTCCGGGCCAGTTCACCCACGCTTTCCCGCTTGAGAAAAAACGGCACGTCGAAACGACGGCAGAGCTCTTCCGTCGCCCGCGCGTCCTCCGCGCTTTCCGGTCGCAGGCCGTGATCGAGATGCGCGGCAAAAAGCGACAGTCCCAAACGCTGACGCAACGCGCAAAACAAAAGCAGCAGCGCGGTGGAATCCGCCCCCCCGGAACATGCGACAAGCAAACGCTCACCTCGCAGCTGCACGCCGAGTTCGACCTCCACAAAACGCTCCACGGCCAGCGCGAGACGAGCGTCCTCAGCGGAAAGCTCCTTCAGAGAAAGTGCGGATTGAGCCATGTTTCCTCCACTGCTTCATCCGGGCCCTGAAAAGCCCGCGTCATTTTCTTATTCATGGGCCGGAGCTTTTGTCAAACCGCGCATGCCGCAAAAAGGGCTTCGCGGATCCCTTTCAAAGTATGGATGCGTTCGTTCGAACCGGATGCTCCCCGGCTTCGCTCTTCAAAGCGACGTCGGGGGGCCCTGTCCTCACGTTCGAGAGCCTCTTCATTAAATTAAAGAAGACGGACGGCAGGAAAACGTTCCTGCCGTCCGCGGATACGCTCTCCCTTGACGAAGCTCAGGAAAGATCGTGGCGCATCATGCGGAACCGGGCCATTTCCTCGTATTGTGTGCCGGGACGCCCGTGGTTGCAATACGGATAGATGGAAATGCCGCCTCGCGGCGTAAATATGCCCGTCACTTCGATGTAACGTGGATCCATGAGTCTGATGAGATCCTTCATGATGACGTTCACGCAATCTTCATGAAAATCTCCGTGATTGCGAAAGCTGAACAGATACAGCTTCAGACTCTTGCTTTCCACCATCTTGACGTCGGGAATGTACTCGATGCGGATTTCCGCAAAGTCCGGCTGTCCCGTGATAGGACAGAGGCTGGTGAACTCCGGACAGTTGAAACGCACCCAGTAATCATGTTCGGCATGCTTGTTTTCAAAGGTCTCCAGCACTTCCGGCGCGTAGTCCTGCCGATATCTGGTGGGAGATCCGAGAAGCGTAAGATGCTCGTCTCGACGATCAGCCATGGACGTTTCCTCCTGCGGACGGGTCAAGGCCCGCCCTTCTTTTGCGTTCCAGATAGCGTTCCAGACCCTGACGGCGCAGACGGCAGGCGGGGCATTCTCCGCAGCCGTCTCCCGCAATGCCGTTGTAACAGGTCACCGTGCGCTCGCGCACCAGATCGAACACGCCGAGCTTATCGGCCAGTTCCCACGTCTGCGCCTTGTCGAGCCACATGAGCGGCGTGTGCAGCACGAACTGCTCGCCCATGGCCAGATTGAGCGTGACGTTCATGGAACGAATGAAGGTGTCTCGACAATCGGGATACCCGGAAAAATCCGTCTGCGACACCCCGGTGACGATATCCCGAACGCCCAGCTCCCTCGCGCACACGGCGGCCACGCCAAGAAAAAACATGTTGCGACCGGGCACAAAGGTGTTGGGCCAGCCGTTCTCCGGTTTTTCCTTGTCCATGGGCATGTCGACGTCGGTCAGAGAGCTGCGTCCGATGCGGGAAATGAAACTCACGTCCTGCACGTCAATGGGAACGCCCGCCTCCTCGGCTATGGCGCGCGCCGCGTCCAGTTCATGCCTGTGCTTCTGACCGTAAAAAAAGCTCAGTGCGCGCACGTTTTCAAAACGTTCCCGCGCCCAGAACAGGCAGGTGGTGGAATCCTGCCCCCCGCTGAACACCACCAGCGCGCCGGACATCAGGCCACCTCCCGGATCTTGAGAATGTTGTAGGAAATGCCCTCGTCGTACACGTCCGTTTCCTCCACGCGCTTGACGTAGTTCACGACGCGTATGGTTACGGGCAGCACGATGATTTCATACAGGGTCTTGAGCGCGGTCTGAGCGATCATCATGGGCAGCATATCGGAAAAAGGCAGTATTCCCGCAAAGGCGCAGGGGAAAAAGATAAGCGAATCGACCCCTTCCCCCACCAGCGTGGACGCAATGGCGCGAACCGAAAAATGACGCCCCTTCGACGCCACCTTCATGCGACTCATGACGTAGGCGTTGAGGAAGGATCCGGCCAAGAAGGCCAGAAAACTCGCCGCGGCGATGCGGGGAGCGAGACCAAACATGTAATTGAAATGCGCGGCTCCGTCCCAAAACGGCGCGGAAGGCAAAAACACGGCTATCTGCCCCAGCGCGGCCACAAGAAAATTCATGGCAAAGCCCGCCCAGATGATGAAGCGCGCCCTGCGGAATCCCCAGACTTCGGCGATGCAGTCGTTGATGATATAGGAAACGGGAAAAATGATCACGGCCGCGGGAAGCGCGAGCGATCCCAGCATGAAGATCTTGGCGGCCAACAGATTGGAAATGATGAGACAGGTGCAGAAGACGATGCCGAGCAACATGAACGTTGCCGAAAAGGAATGTTGTTTCATAGCTTGTTTTTAACGTGGTTTTCAAGCACACGGCGCTTGTTTTTAACGTGGTTCTCAAGCACACGGCTTAGGGGAAAATTCGGGGCCTGAACGAAAAGACAATTAAACGACGTCCTCCTTTCTTAGCGGAAAAGCTCAAAGAAAATCCATCACGCGCACTATGCCCCAAAGCGTCGGACAACGCAAACGCTTTCCTTCTCGTCTCAAAAGACGATGCCAAGCCTCGCCAGCGCGCTATTTTTCTACAAAACAGTCATATCAAGGCGTCCGCGTCTTCGCCGTTCCGGCTTGACAGACGGTTTCTTTCATGGAAAACATGGGGGTCGTTCCATATTTTCCGATTTTGTAAACACGCGGAACTCCGAAACGCCGGACGCCGCACGGAGCGGCGCGCGTCCGGACGCCTTTTCGTCACTCATTCCGCCGTTCTTTGCGACGGCCCGTGTATCCCGGAGGAGATTTCATGAAAACCCGCATCAGCCTGCCCGTGCAGATGGCCATAGGCATGGCCCTCGGCGTGGCCGCAGGTCTCGCCGCGCCGTCCGTCGGTTTTGACAGCGCATGGTTCAAACCCATAGGCCAGCTCTTCATCAACCTCATCCGCATGGTCGTGGTTCCGCTGGTGCTCACCACCATCGTCGCCGGCGCCGCCAGCGTGGGCGATCTGAGCAAGCTGGGCCGTCTCGCTTCCAAAACGCTCATCTACTATTTCTGCACCACCGCCGTGGCCGTGTTCATCGGCCTTGTGTTCGCCAACATTCTCAATCCCGGCGAAGGACTCAACCTCTCCACCGAAGGGCTCAAGGCGCAGGCCGTGCAGGCTCCCAGAATGGTGGACGTGTTCCTCGACATCGTGCCCCTCAATCCCATTGATTCCATGAGCAAGGGCAACATGTTGCAGGTCATCTTCTTCGCCATGATCTTCGGCTTCGGTCTGAGCGCGGTGGGCGAACGCGGCAAAACCGTGCTCTCCTTCTTTGAAGGATGCGCCGAGGTCATGATCAAGGTGACCAACATGGTCATGGTCTACGCGCCCTTCGGCGTGTTCGGCCTTATCGCCTTCACCGTAGCCAGCCACGGCGCGGCCGTTCTTCTGCCGCTCATCAAGGTTATCGGCGTCATGTATGTGGCGTGCGTGTGCCATGTCATCGTCTGCTACCTGCCCCTCGTGAAGGCCTGCGGTCTCAGCATATCCCTGTTCTTCAGAATGCTTGCCGCGCCCATGATCATTTCCTTCACCACATGCTCCAGCGCGGCCGCACTTTCCACCAACCTCATTCAGGTGCAGAAGCTCGGCGCGTCCAAGCCCGTGGCGTCCTTCTCCATTCCTCTCGGCAACACCATCAACATGGACGGCACCGCCGTGTACATGGGCGTGGTGGCCATTTTCGTAGCCGAACTGTATGGCATTCCCATGCCCTTCGACAAACAGTTTGAAGTCATTCTCGTGGGCGTGCTGGCCTCCATCGGCACCGTGGGCGTGCCCGGCGCCGGTCTGCTCATGAGCTCCATCGTGTTCACGCAGGTAGGCATTCCGCTGGAAGGCATCGCCATCATCGCCGGCATCGACCGAGTGATGGACATGGCCCGCACTTCCGTCAACGTGCTCGGCGACGCCACCGGCGCCATCGTGGTCTCCCGCTGGGAAGGCGAATTCAGCCCCGAAGTGGGCGCGCGTTTCGCCGAGGAAGAAGGCGATTAAACGCCGCCTCACAACGGACGTTCTCTCTGGGGTCGCCGCGAGGCGGCCCCTTTTTTGCGTCCTGCGGACGGCCGCGCGGAACGAATCGTCCGCAACGTGTTACCCTCGCGGAGAGAAAGCCCGCTCCGCCGTGACTCCGATGCCGAGATTCCCTTCTTGCCATCCCGTTTTCTTGCCGGTACAACCGAAAAACGGAGGAACCTATCATGATAGCCAAGGCCCGAGCCGACCAGCTCGTTTTCGATCAGGGACTCGCCGAAAGCAAGGAACAGGCCCGTCGTCTCATTATGGCGGGAAAAGTGGCGCTCGCCCCCGACGAAGATCATCCCGGAAGAACGCCGGAACTCGTGCAGAAACCCGGCCACCCCTATAAAATCACCGCACGCTTCCAACTCGTGGGCGTGGAACGCTTCGTCAGTCGCGGCGCGTACAAGCTGCTCACCGCGCTGGAACGCTACCATATCGACGTGACGGGCTTCGTCTGTCTTGACGCGGGAGCCTCCACCGGAGGATTTACCGACTGTCTGCTTCAAAACGGCGCAAGCCGGGTCTACGCCGTGGACGTGGGCCACGCGCAGCTGCACGAACGTCTGCGGGCCGATCCCCGCGTGATCTCCCGCGAAGGCGTGAATCTTCGCACCGCGCCCCCGGACACCGTGCCCGAACCCGTGGACATGATCGTCGCCGACGTCTCCTTCATTTCCCTGACCATGGTATTGCCCCACTGCCTGCGCTGGCTGAAGGAAGGAGGCATCGCCGTGGGACTCATCAAGCCGCAGTTTGAAGTGGGGCCGGGCCAGACCGTGAAAGGCGTGGTGCGCGATGAAGCCGTTCGGCAAGAAGCGGTGGACAGAGTGCTTGCCTTCATGGAAGGCGAAGGGCTGCAATGTTTGGGCGTGACGCCGGCCGCCATCAAGGGCCCCAAGGGCAACCAGGAATTTCTGGCGTACTGGCGCAAAGGAAACGCGGACTGAACCCGCTACGGGAGAACAGGGCATGATCGATCTTTCCACACTGCGTCCCGGACGAATCCTCGTCTGCCAGCAGCGGCAGATAGGCGACGTTCTTCTCGCGACTCCGGTGTTCGAGCTGCTGAGAAAACGCTTTCCCGACGCGGAGCTTCATCTTTTCACCGAGAAAAAATGCGAACCGCTTCTGCGCCACAACCCTTACATTGACGTCTTCCACCTCATTGACAGAAAAGACGGCTTCTTCCGGCAACTGGCCTTTTACCGCAAGGTGGCTTCCCAAAAATTCGATCTTGTCATTGATTTGCAGCAGCTTCCGCGTTGCCGCATGATGACGCTCATGAGCGGCGCGCCCGCACGTCTTTCCTTCCCCTCGAACATTTTCTCCCGGCTGCGCTACAACTGCCTTGTCGTTCCTCAGGAAGGCTACGCCTCTCAGACCAAGGTTTCGCTGCTCGCGCCCCTGGGGATCCGCTGGAACGGGGAAGCCCCCCGCATCTTCCTGACGGAAGACGAACGCGTTCGGGCCAAGGAGCTGCTTGCGGCCTGCGGGCTGAACAAGGAACACCGCCTCATCGCCGTAGACTCCACCCATCGGCGAGCCTCCAAACGCTGGCCCGCGGAGCGATTCGCCGAACTCATGCGACGTCTCGCGCAAAAGGACGCCTCTTTCCGCTTCCTGCTGTTGCGCGGCCCCGGAGAAGACGAAGACATACGGCGGCTGCGCGAACGTTGCCTCGCTCTCGGTCTGGCCCCGGAAACCATGATCGCTCCGGAGCCCCTGCCTGACATCCGACTGTCGGCGGCGTGCCTGGCCGAGGCCGAACTTCTTGTGGGCAACTGTTCCTCTCCCAGACACATGGCGGTCGCTCTGGGCGTGCCTTCTCTCGTCATTCCCGGAGCGTCGGGCACGGCGTGGAAATACCCTTCGCCTCTGCACCGGGAACTGCGCCCGGTTCTGCCCTGTCAGCCCTGCTCCAAAACGGAATGCGCCGATCCGCAGTGCCTGCTTCGCGTCACGCCGGAAGACGCGCTGACCGCGGCTCTGGACCTTCTGAACCGTTCGGGAACATCTCACGCCGGCAGGGAAGACGACAACGACCGCTGACGCCGACAGACGTTCCGCGCGTCACGGCAGACGGAACGCTCCGACGTCGCGACTTTTTCACTAGCTTTTCTTCACGGAAAACGGGCCGGAGTTATAAATACGTCTCCGACCCGTTTGAATTTTTTACTCCGCGGAGCGAAAGAGGCGCGCTTCCAACGTCCGATTCCCTACGGCTGACGCTCAGCGGACGCGGCATCCGCGGACGGCGCGGCGACCGGAGGAACCGTCGACGGTTCCACGGCTTCATTCCCCCTGCCCTCAACTGTCTGAGGCAAGGAGGCGGCTGACTGGACCATCGTCGCTTGTTCCGGCTGGGGCGCGGGCGTCGCCTCCGGCGAAGGCTGCGCGGAAGAAACCGGGCTATCGTCCGACGAAACGGACGCGGGCGCGCTCGCAGGAGAATCCATCGCGGAAGAAGACGTCTTCAAAGCCGCAGTCCCCTCGTTCTCCGCGGACGACGCAGACGCGCGCCGTTCCGTCTCCTTCGCCGGAGCCTGCTCCGACGGGACATTCCCGGAAGCGTCCGTCGCCGCGTTTTCACCGGCGGGGACGTCGGCTGCGGGAACCGCGGCGGCGTCAACAGAATTCCCCTGCGTCTGGGGCGCGGAAACGTCGGAACGAGCGTCGGGTGCGGGAGACGACGATTTCGCGGCAGGAGAAGCGTCGCCGCCCCGGTTCAGCGAACCCGACACTTCCGGAAACGCCGAGGTCTTGCCGGAAGAAGACGCTCCCGACGACGAAGACGCGGAAGACGACGTGGCGGGAACCGACGATCCGCCGCCATCATCCGACTTCGTAGCCTTCACATCCTGAGCGGGAGCCTCGCTCTTCCCTTCGCCCATGGACGGAGCGGCCGAAGGCGTCGCCGAGGACGAAGATTCCGCGCGCGCCGAGTCCGTGACGCTCGGAAGCGGTTCCGCGGCGACTTCCGGCGCGGAAACCGCTTCTTCGCCCTTGTTCGCGGCGGCTGCGGAAGGACTTTCCGAGGCGGCGTTTTGCAAATTTCCGTTTTCCGCCTCCCCGCCACGAAGGATGACGTCAGCCCGTTGTTCCATCCGCTCCGCCATGCGGCGGCAGACGTCCGCCGCCGCCCGCGTGGCCTCCACGGAACTCTGACGGCGACTCAACCATTCGCCGAGGAAAAGCAGTTCCGACGAAGAAAGAGCTTTGCCTTCGGCGTTGCGACGGATGGCGTAGGCCAGATCGTTTCTGGCGCGCTCCTGCCTTTCGGCGTACATGCCCGCCACGCGGGTGCTCTCGGCCATGCGGCGGCTTTGAATGGCGATTTCATCCCTGTCGCCGCGCTCCCTGGCCATGGTCAGCGAGGTGTAGGCCCGGGCAAACGATTCATTGGCCACGGCTTCATGCTCGGCCTCCCGGCGCACGGCTGCGGAAAGCGCGGGCAGGTCCACGGAGGCCGCGGCGTTCAGAGACACGGCAAGACGCTGAAACTTGTCAGCGTACACCCGAAACATATCCGCCACCTGTTCTTCGGAAAGAGGATGTCTTCTGCGGCCTTCGCGGGCGGCTCGTTCCATGTCTTCCATAAACGCGGGAGCGTACATGCGGTAGAGAGCCTCCAGCATGCCGGGCGTGAACACATAGTTCAGAATGCTGGAACGGCTTTTCAGAGGATCGCGCTCCACGCTGCGCAGCGTGCCGGAATTGCTGTAACGGGCGTTCACCCGCGCCAGCGTGACGGAAGTGTGCCCTTCCCGATCTTCGCGATGGGAAGGGACGTAGCTCGCGGCCAACCACGACGCCATATCGCTCACGAATCTGGGCGTCACCACGGAATCCCGTCTCTCGTCCCCGGAAGCGGGAGGCTGATCCACCACGGGACCGGACGCGCTGTCGCCGTCGGGCGCGGCTGGACTGGTTTTGCCCATGGCCTCGTCCACTCTGGCCAGCAACTCAGCCTGCGGATCCAGCGGCGCGGGACGTTCCCCGGCGTTCAGCGGAGCCGAAATCTGAGAGCCTCCCTTCGCCTCCACGGATTTGCCGGACTTGCCGGACGTTTCCACGTCGCTTGCCGTCTCCGCCTTCCGAACGTCGTCAGACTCGTCTTCCGTCACGCCCTTGTCCACAAGATTCCGAGCCATGGTCTTTACCGATTCCAGAGAATTGCCTGCCCGTTCCGGGAAAAAGAACCACGCCCCAACTCCCAGACAGAGCAGGATAAGAACACACACGGCAACCTTGCGGGAAACACGGGAAGAGTCGGACATGAGCGGAACACTCCGTCTTGTTCTGGCGACGCCTGAACAGCTGAAGATCTTACAAATTTACACTTCCCTGTTTTTAGCGTATTCCTCTACGTCTGTGAAGTGCGCGGCATGCGCGTTTTCGCAGTCACAGCCACCAACACCGCCAGAATTTTACGAGGTCTTTCCATGAAGTGCCGCCGCTGCCACGCACGCGCCGTTGTTTCCCTTCCCAGCCATAACACCGCCTTCTGCCCCGACTGCTTTTTGGACTTCTTTTCCAAGCAGGTGGACAGAGGCATTCGGGAACACGGACTGATGACCAAGAAAGACCGCGTGCTCGTGGCGCTTTCCGGCGGAAAAGATTCCCTCGCCCTCATGCTTGAACTCGGTCGGCAGGGCTATGACGTCACCGCGCTGCACATCGATCTCGGCATTCCGGAGTCCTCGCCGGCGGCCCGGGGTGTGGTGGAACGTTTCTGCCGCAAATACGATTTTCCGCTCATCGTCCGCGACATGGCCTCCGAAGGTCTGGCCATTCCAGACGTCAAAGCCGCGCTTCGTCGCCCCATCTGTTCCGCCTGCGGCAAGATCAAGCGATACTTTTTCAATCAGACCGCGCGAGAAGGCGGCTTCAACGTGCTCGCCACGGGCCACAATCTTGACGATGAAGTCGCCAGACTCACCAGCAACACCCTGCGCTGGGACAGGGCGTATCTCAGCGACCAGGGGCCCATGCTCGAAAGTTCCGACGGATTCACTAAAAAAGTCAAACCGTTCTGGCGTCTCACGGAATTCGAAACCGCGAACTACGCCTTTCTCATGGGCATAGAAAACCATTACGCTCCCTGCCTCTACAGCGAAGGAGCCAGCTTCTCCACGCTGAAAAGTCTGTGGATAGATCTGGAAGAAAAAATGCCCGGCAGAAAAATGGATTTCTATCACGGCTTTCTGGAACGCGGCAAGCCCGCCTTCCAACAGGAAGAAGAAAAAAAGGGCGACGCCCTGACTCCCTGCTCCCGTTGCGGCTATCCCACTTCCACGGAACTGTGCGGCGTATGCCGAATCCGAGAGGTTCTCGCCCAGGAAAGATAATTTCACGCTTCGGAAAGAAAACGAAACTTGTCTTTTCCGCCAAAACGTCTATTCTCTAAGAAGTAGGACGGGATAGAGCCGTCTCCCCGGCAGTCGAACCGCGCGCGACGTCGGGTCATATCGGAAGGACAAGAACTTCCGCGCGACGACGCCGGCCGAACGCCGCTCTTTTCCGCCAAACGCGACTCGGTCGCCGTCGGTGAATTCGTCGATGTGTCGTCATGTATCGTCCAAACCGCATTTGCATAAAAACGCCAAGGAGATTTCCATGAAGCTCAGGCTTCTTGCCGCCGCGGCCGTTTTCGTGCTCTCCGGCTGCGCCTATGACCCTTACGGGCCGGACGTTTCGGGAAGCATGGCCGTAGGACCGGACGGCGTTTACGCCAGCAGCGTCACTGTCAGCACAGGCGGATACAGTTCCCCGGGCTATTACTACGGCTCCCCTGTTCTCTTTCCCGTGCTTCCGCCGCCGGTGCACGTCATCGCCCCGCACCCTCGTCCTCACGGCGTCATTCCTCCTCCCCCTCCCGGACATCGTCCGCCGCCTCCCGGCATCGCCTCGCCCGGTCACAGGCCCCCGCCTCCCGGCATAAGACCCCCAGGGACAAAGCCGCCTTCCGTGGCTCCGGGCAGACCAGGAGGTCCGAGACCCCCCATGGTCAGACCAGGAACCCCCGGCGGAGCAAAGCCCCCCGCCATCCGTCCCGGCAAACCGGGGGGAAAAAGACCTCCCATGATGCGTCCCGGCAAACCGGGAGGTTCCAGACCTCCCGTCATGCGCCCCGCAGGGAGCAGGCCTCGTCCGAACATGGTCAGGCCCGGAGCGCGCCCCGGAGGAGGCGCAAGACCTACCATTTCACGGCCTTCCGGCGGCCCCAGACCGACGGCGAGACCTTCCGGATCCAGACCAGTCATGCCAGGCCCCGGCGGACACCGAAGATAACCCGAAAAAAAAACAGTCCTCCGGAAAAAAGACGAGCTTTCCGAAGGGGCTGTCTCAAGAACGCGTTGATCCAAAACAAAAGCAGGACGCGCCCGCCATTCTTTAAGAATGATCCGCGCGCCCTGCTTTGCTTTTCTTCATGGGCGTTCTTTGCGCCCTTACGCCATGGTCTCCGTCCGACGCGGAGACAAAGACGGGCGTAAAACGGCCGAGGCTAACCGCCTCAACGCTTTTCCGGAAAATGCCTACTTATGGAAAAAGAACTTCATACACCAGCAGAACACCGGCACCATAAGAATGACCACATAAAGACGCATCATCTGGAACGCCATAATCTTGGGCAGATTCTCGCCCGCGTCGGCCATGCCGATAACGGCGTTGAGCCCTCCAGGCGACGTGGCGAGAATGGAACCTATCACGTCAATGTCGGTCATGTGACGCACCACGAACGCCGCTCCCAGACCGGCCGCCAGCAAAATGCAGGTGCTGAGGATCATTACGGGAATCTGATCCTTCAAACTTACGAGCATATCCATGGACAGCATGGATCCCACGCAGATGCCGATGCCAAGCTGCGCCGCGTTGTAGAAAAGCGAGGGCATCTGAATGTCGGCCAGGCCCAGCAGCTTCATGGTCATGCTTCCCACCACGGCTCCCAGCATGCAGCCGCCGGGGATATGAAAATATTTAAAAAGACACCCCACCAACGTTCCGCTCACGACAAGCATAACAATCTGATGATTCATGACATCCCTCTCTCCTGTGTGTTGGTCAGGTATAACGTGAACTTATCAGCATTGCAAACGCCGTAACCCGCATCTTCCCGCCCCGCTGGGCAGCACGGAAAAAAGCGTCTGGCTCCTTTTTCCGTCATTGCCCGAGACGTCTTTTTGTTTTTTCAACGCGTCCGGCCTCCGTTCAGGAGACATCCCTGATTTCTTCCCTTTACGAACCGCGCTTTTTTCCATAAGTATAGCCGATAGTCCATGCAGAGGTTATAGGTCATCGACTTAAAGCGACCATCGCTCCTGGCGTTTATCGACCACACCGCACCATCAAGGAGGCTCAACCCTATGCCGCAGCTGATTTACGGAGTCTGGGACAACGTCGTGTACGACAACCGCGGCTCCTCGGCTCCCACCGCTCCACGGGATCTGCCGCTGGAACTTTTTGACCAGTTCAACGAAGGAAATCCCACGGAAATCTTTCTCAGCAATCGTGGTTTTCTGGTGTTTTCCCGCACGGCGAGCCTTGTATGGGCCTTGTGGAAACACCATCAGCGTCTCGCCGCCGAATCCTGCGGCAAATGCTCTCCCTGCCGCGCCGGCTCCCCCATCATCGCGCAGGAACTCGAAAAGGCCTGCCACGGCGAATTCGTCAAGTGGGAAGAAGTGCGCGACATTACGGAACAGATGCACGAAACCTCCCTGTGCGGCGTAGGCCGCACGGGCACGACGCCGCTGCTCAACGCCCTTTCGCATTTTCCCGACGAGCTCCGTCCCTTCCCCTTCCACGCCGGCGCGGGCTTCTATTCCGTGACCACCAGTCCCTGCATCGAAGCCTGCCCCAGCCACGTCAACGTTCCCCGCTACATCGACTATCTTCAGGACGGCCATAACGATCTGGCCGCGGGCGTGGTGCTCAATCACTATCCCCTCGCCGGGAGCTGCGGTCGCGTGTGCGTGCGCTACTGCGAAAAGGCCTGCCGACGCGCGCAGGTGGACGCGCCCGTGGACATCAAGAATCTCAAACGTTTCGCCGCCGACGAAACCATCGTGCCCGGCATTCTCAAGCCCGAGCCCTGCCCGACCACCAAGAACAAGCGCGTGGCCGTCATCGGCGCGGGCCCTGTGGGCGTGACGTGCGCCTATCAGCTGCTGGAAACCGGATATCCCGTGGATATTTACGAAGCTCACGACAAGGCCGGCGGCATGGTCCGTTACGGCATTCCTTTCTATCGCCTGCCCAAGAACGTGCTCATGCAGGAAAACGAACTCGTCAAAGACATGGGCGGCATGTTCTTCTTCAATCAGAAACTCGGCCGCGATTTCCATATCGACGATCTGTTCCGCCGCGGCTATAAAGCCGTGTTCATCGCCACGGGCTGCCCGCTGGGCGGCTACCTTGGCATGGAAGGCGAAGACACGACTCTCCCTGAATACGAAAACGGCATAGAATTCTTGGAAAAAGTTCATGACGAACTGGAAAGCGGCGCCACTCCCTCTCTGGAAGGCGACGTGGTGGTCGTGGGCGGCGGCAACGTGGCCATGGACTGCTGCCGTTCCGCCGTGCGCATGACCACGGGCAAAGTGCATCTCGTCTATCGCCGCACCGAGTCCGACGCTCCCGCCGATCGCGAGGAAATCGTGGAAGCCGGTCGCGAAGGCGTCATTTTCCACTTCCTCACCGGTCAGGATCGCCTGGTGGTGGAAAACGGAAAAATCACCGGCCTGCGCTGCGTGACCATGCAACAGACCGAACCCGACGAAAGCGGACGTCGCGGCGTAAAGCCCATTCCCGGTTCGGAATTCGTCATTCCCTGCGACTTCGTCATCGCCGCCATCGGTCAGAAAAGCGATCCCGCCATGCTCACGGAAGCGGACGGCATCGCTCTCGACCGCAAAAACTGCATCGTCGTGGACAACTATCAGGCCACTTCGCGGCCCGGCGTGTTCGCCGGCGGCGACGGCACCACAGGCCCCCGCACCAAAGGCCCCAGCGTGCTCATCCACGGCATGGCTCAAGGCGCCATCGGCGCGCAGGCCATCGCAAGTTATCTGGAATACGACCGTCCGCCCTTCCTCGCGCGCGAACGCATAAGCCAGCTCATCCGGCAAGCGGGTCTGCTCGGCGACGATCCCGTGTGCGGTCAGGAAATCAAACCCCGCGTGAAACTCCACGAGCTGTCCCCCGAAGAGCGCGCCCACAATTTCAAGGAAGTGGAACTCGGCATGTCTCAGGAAGAGGCCTGGCAGGAAGCCAGACGCTGCATGCGCTGCTACCGCATCATGTCCGTCGTCACCCGCTCCCCCATCCCCGGATTCAAAGCCTGATCGTTTAGGAGATCATCCGCCATGAACGCATCCATCAACGGACGTGACTACACTTTCGAGCCGGGAGAAACCATCCTTCAGGTGGCCCGGCGCAACGGCATCTTCATTCCCACTCTCTGCCACTTCCGGCCGCTGAATCATAAACCCGGCACCTGCCGCGTATGCCTTGCGGAAGTGACCGACAGAAACGGCCACACGGAAATGCTCACCACCTGCAATACCCCCATGGAAGAAGGCATGCGGGTGAACACCCGTTCCTCCCGCGTGCGCAACATGCAGCGGCTTCAGGTGGAGCTCATCTTCGCCGACCATGACCAGGACTGCGCCGCCTGCGCCAGACACGGCGACTGCGAACTTCAGGATCTCGCCGAGTTCGTGGGCCTCGCCACCAACCGTTTCGCCTCGCGCCTGTCCCATGACCGCCCCTTCGACAATACCATGCACGGCATGGTGCGCGACATGAGCAAGTGCATCCGCTGCCTGCGCTGCGTTGAGGTCTGCCGCAAGGTTCAGGGCGTGGCCGCGCTTACCGTGGACGGCACCGGCACGGGCGCGCATATCGGCGTGGGCATGGCGCCCAGCCAGAACACCTCCGCCTGCATTCAGTGCGGCCAGTGCACGCTGGTCTGTCCCACGGGCGCGCTGGCCGAACGCGACGAAAACGATGAAGTGCTGAACTATCTGTCCAATCCCGAACTGACCACCGTCTTTGCCTTCGCTCCTTCGGTGCGCGTGGCCATCGGCGAGGATTTCGGTCTTCCCCCCGGCGAAAACGTGGAAGGCAAAGTCGTGGCCGCGCTGCGTCGCCTCGGAGCCGACATCGTCATCGACACTGATTTCGCCGCCGACGTGGTCATCATGGAAGAAGGCACGGAACTGCTCGGCCGCATAAGAAACGGCGGAAAACTTCCCATGTTCACTTCCTGCTGCCCCGGCTGGGTGAACTACGCCGAAAAACACTGCCCGGACATTCTGCCCCATATCTCCACCACTCGTTCTCCTCAGGCCGTGTCCAGTTCTCTGGTCAAAAGCTATCTGGCGGATAAAATGGGAATTCCTTCCCGGAGAATACGCAACATTTCCGTCATGCCCTGCACGGCCAAAAAGGACGAGGCCGCAAGAGCCCAGCTTTACGCCAACGGTCAGCCGGACACCGACGTGGTCATCACCGTGCGTGAGCTTTCCCGGCTGCTGCGCCGCTGCGGCGTCGATCTCGCCGCGCTGGAACCCGAACCTTTCGACAATCCCTACATGAGCGATTCCACCGGCGCGGCCGTCATTTTCGGCACCACCGGCGGCGTGATGGAAGCGGCCGTCCGCACCGTGTACGCCACGCTCAACCACAAGGAGCTGCCCGGCGTGAACGTGGTTCCCGTGCGCGGCATGGAAGGTCTGCGCGAAGCCGACGTGGATCTCGGCGAAGAACATGGCGTCATCAAGGTCGCCGTGGCGCACGGCCTTGGCAACGCCCGCAAATTGGTCGATCAAGCTCTGGCCGGAGAATCCCCCTACACGTTCATCGAGGTCATGGCCTGCCCCGGCGGCTGCGTGGCCGGCGGAGGAACCTGCCGCGTCAAACAGAACTACCAGCCTCACGCCATAGAACGTCAGAAAGGCTTGTACGCCATTGACAGCGCCATGCCTCACCGACAGTCCCACAACAATCCGCAGGTCATCAGCCTCTATAAGGACTATCTCGGAGAACCAAATTCCCATAAGGCCCACGAGCTGTTGCACACCCATTACACAGATCGGAGCAAAGTGCAGACGGAAAGCATCTCCGCGACGAAGAAAAAACTCACCCTCACTGATTACTCGGCGTAACGACACGCGCTGGAACCGTATTCCCACGCCGGACTAACGAGCGGCAAACCGGCTTTTTCGCAAAAAATAAAAAACCTGCAAAGGGGACGCGTTGAGAACGCGTCCCCTTCTTGCTTTTCGCCATGCTTTTCCCGCGATTTCTACGCGCCGCCTTCACTCGACAACGAGCGACGCTTTCCGCGGTCCATCTCACGACGCAGCCACACCTTCTCCGCGACGTCGCATTCCGCAGACCGACACACCCTCTTCTACGTCCTGAGACGCCTTCCGCGAAGCAAGGCAAAAACGACTTGTGGTTTTATAACCTATATTCTATACTCGACTCCATTCCACCGATTTCTCTAAATATTATTTGCGGTTGAAGGAGGAATTTCATGCGACGCTTCTTGAATTTTCACGCGCGCCGGCGGCTGGCCGACATCGGCCCGGCCCGCGCGTCGCATCCAGAAACGCCGCTCCCTCAGCTCCTTTCGAACGCAATCCTCACCGATAAACAAGAACCATTACGCGACAGCATGTCGGAAAGCGGTTTTCCGACCAGGCGTCGCGTCACCTTATCCAAGGAGACATCCATGAACACGCATCTGTGGTGGAAAGGCGCGAGTCTTGCGCTCGCCCTGTTGCTGCCGTCGGGAGCCATGGCGGCTTCTGAATCGGCGCTCATGCAGGCACCTGCCCGCAATGCGGCCATCATCGCCAAAGTCCCCGGCTTCAAGGCCGCCGACCTCGATCTTTACCTCGGCCAGCGTCGCATAAGCGAAGGCGTCGTCATACGCAAGAGCTTCATCCGCGACGGCAAAATCGTCATTCCTCCGGCCGGACTGTACTACAGCTCGCGCATCGCCAGCATCGGAACCATGACCAACATCGAAGTCATGCTTCTCGGCAAACGTTATTCGGAAGTGGACGAATCCTTTGAATATTTGGTGCTGAAAAACCGCACCATGAAAAAAGGCGACTCCATCAACCTTCTGCCCGACGGCTCACGCGCGCTTCAGTTCGTCAATGGCAACGCGCATCCCTACGGCAACAGCGCCGGCTATTCCAGCCTGCGCATCATGAAGTCTTCCGGCAACTTCTACGGCACCAACTTCCAGGTGGCCGCCGATCCCACGCTGGTGGACGTGAACTCCGGCAAGTTCCACGGACTCGGCCTGAGCGAAGGCAGACATCCCGTCACGGCTTCCACCGGCGAACCGCTTCAGCACAAGAGCTATTACGGCGCGTCCATCTATCCCAGCGGCAAGTCCTACCTCATCGTGGGCAAAACCTCGGCTAACGAAGTCGAAGTCAAGGAATTCGCCACCCCCAGCCTCACGGAAATCTGGCTGACGTCCGAACCCCGGGTTTCCGGCGCGTTCAAAGCCGGCGATACCGTCAAGGTAGGCTCCGCCACGGTAAAGATCCTCTCCGTGGGCAAGGATTCCGCCAAAATCTCCCTTACGCAGAACGGCAAGGAAACCGTCAAGGAATTCAAGAATATTCTTGATCCTCACGCGCTGGACTATCTGCCCTCCAGCCCCGCGGAAAGAGCCAAATGGCAGCTTGCCTCCGCCGATGGCAAGGCTCGCGTGCAGGTGGCCATGCTTCATCCCAAAGGCGCGCTCACCGCGGACGGCAAAATCCGTCTGGACATGTTCAGCGGCATATTCAGCATTAAGAACCCTCAGCAGTGGCCGGGCGATCCTCGTTTCACGGTTCGCCCCGACACCTGAGCTTCCTGCAGCGAGCTGAACGAGATCATCCTCGAAAACACTGAGGAAATTGTTCTCGACAGCGCCAGCAACGTGTTTGCTGGTCCGGAAAACTACTTCAAGATCGTTATCGACGACTTCGACGGAAAAACCGTCAAAGCCTGGCATTTCGAAGACGCCGACGGCAACAAGAGCCCCAATCTGTCTTCCTTTGCCAAGGGCCACAACATTGACCTTCTGGCCAATCTGGAAAACAAAACCATCAGCCCCTTCGCGCTGAGAATGTCTCTGAACATGCTCTACAACGACCTTGAAAAACAGGGCATCGTCATGAGTCGCTAATCGCAGCGCGCCGCGCTTGCGTAAACTGAGCGGGGTTTCTCCGGAAACCCCGCTTTTCTGTCCCTTCTTCCGCCATGGGCGAGTCGCGGACGCTTCTGCGCTCCGAAAGCGACGCGTCGCATTTTCCTTCAGAAAAAACGCGAAGGTGACGAAAACGCCGCTTTTCTCAGAGTCGGACTCCCTGCGAATCAAAGCAAAAAGCAAACGCCTTGGACAGAATTTTATTCTAACCTTTGCCGAACGCGCCGGTTCTTTACGACGTCTTTCAACCTCACGACAAGAAGCGAGACTGAACGCAAAACTTCCGTTTTTTCTTTAACCATGGACGCTATTTCTTCTCTTTTTGATCGACGACGGACCTCTCCTGTGACGATTTAAAAAAAGAAGATGTGCCTCCCTGTTTTTCGCGCTCTTCAAATCGCGCGCAACGTTCACGCAATTCTGCGTTTTCCTTCCATAATTGACGATTTTCCTCAACAAGCGTCCTTCGCTCTTCCTCCAACCTGTCCAACCGTTCTTCCAGTCTGACGCAACGCGAGCATATCGTTTCCGACGCAGACTTCCGAATCTCCACATTTTCAGACGGCGTCCTTGGACCTTCTCCGGAAAGAAGCCATTCCAGTCTGACGCCTGCAAGCAAACTGATTTTCAGCGCCACCTCGGTGTTGGGCAGGTTCTCGTTGCGCTCGTAAAACCCCAAGGCCCCTTTGCTGATGCCGAGAGCCCGGGAAAAGGCTTCCTGCGACATGCCGGCCCGCGCTGATTTGATGCGTTCTCCTAGTGTGCTCATAGGGTATAAACGTTCCTTGTCCAAAATCCCCCAAGAGTCGTCTGTCAAAAATAAGACAACAACAGACTGAAATATCACAAAAAAGAGGATTATGAACAGAATTTTAATTTTTACCCTATAATTCTGCTTTACTTGAACAGTAAAATGTTCTAAAAACGAACTACGGGGTAAGTTACTGTTAGTCGTGACAAATCAACTTTAACCACTCCGTTTCGGAAGATCAACGGTCAAGTCTTGTGAGATTTGTCCTGCGAAAAGACGATAACGTCTGTTCTTCATTTACTAATACAAGCAGACGGAAAAATGTCGCTCCGGCGGGCGGGCATGCCCTCTCTTCGTTCCAGACTGCGAACTTCCCTTCAGAAAAGCGTCTTCCGAACGAAAACTCACGAGCGTTTTTCTTCTCGCTTGTTTCCTCCGGTCTCTAGCCTCGCGCGTCTGACTTCGCAGGCTGTCTGTGCGATATCCAGTCCCAAGAAGCGCGCCTTTTCGAGATATTGACGCCTGTGGACGCAGCCATACCTCCATACGTTGATCCCATAGCACCCACAAGGGCGCGTAACGCGTTCTTCCGCTTTGCGGGAGCGTCGCCGCCTCGGCCTCTTTCTTTCCCAACAGGCGTCGTTTTCCTCCCCATTCGCCCCACCGCCTCAGAAAGCCATCCCGCCTTTCTCTCCCATGCTCACCCACGCTTCGCGGCCCCGACGAACGACGCCCATCGTTCGCGTCACGCGGGCAGCGCGCTTCGCGCATCTCAAGACATCGCTCCCGTCTTGCCCGCTTACCGCATCCTTGACGAACGACGCCAGCTCTCTTCCGTCAACCCCCGTCCGACGCGCCCCCTCACGCCACACGCGCAACGCTTGTTTCCCAAACACGGCACGACGGCATTCCCGTTCGATTCTTCGCCAGTCTGCTACGCCCCAAAACGCTTTTCAGCGGTTTACGAGGAACCCCTCTGGGGAAAACCTTTCCTTTGCGAGGAGACTTTCTTGCTCATATTTTGTTTTTCCAATACCCTTACAGCTACCCTCTCTTTTCACGTCATACAACGAAAGGAGCACGCATAGACATTCTCATATATGTCATTCTCACGCATGAAATTTTGAAAATCCTATTATTTTATCCATAATAATTGTGTATGTACCATAATCGTTATCAACAAAAAAAGATGCCTTTTTAACGATGAACTTGTGACAGTCGGACGCATGTATGGAACGGTATCCTTTGACCAACGATAAAAAAAAACAGGCACTCATAGCGTTGACCAGTCTTTTTCTGCATAAACATTATTGCGAAAACGATACGGAAACGCTGATCGCGCATCTTGACGAAACGTTCAGCTGGTTCGGCGCGGCGGAACACGAATACGCTGTCGGTCAGGAAACCGTTGCCAATATCCTGCGCTCCTTCGAAGGGCGCGTACAAAAATGCGAGCTCTCCGACGAACACTACGACGTCATCCAAATATCGCCGGACGTCTTCATCTGTTCCGGAAGATTATGGATCGCCACCGCCCCTTCTTCCGATGCGTATCTGCGGGTGCATCAGCGCATCACCACGGTGTTCCGCTGGAAAAAAGACGGTCCCCGCTGCTGTCACATGCATCTTTCCAACCCGTACGCGGAAATGACGAACGAGGATATAGGATTCCCTGAAAAAATGTCGGCGGAATCACGCAAGTATTTTCAGGAGCAGATAGAAAAGCAGAAAAAACTTCTTGAAGAACAGCATATTCTCATTACTCAGATATATTTCGAAGATCTCTCCACAGGGGTTTTCAACAGAAACAAATTCAATCAGGTTTGTCAGGAGCTGAAAGAAAAAACGCTTGATCGCCTCGGCATAGCCTATTTCGATTTAAACGGACTGAAAAAAACGAACGACCTTTTCGGGCATCATGCCGGCGACGATCTTCTTCTCCGCACGGCCTCGCACCTTCGTCAGGCCTTCGGCCAAAAAGTCTACCGCATAGGAGGCGATGAATTTATCGTCATCGACGACCAGTCGGAAGAAGACATTTTCCGCGCCCACGTTTCCTCCGCCGTCAACGCTATGAAAGAGGACGACATCTCCATTTCTCACGGCACGTCGTGGCGAGCTTCCGGCGACATTGACGAGCAGATAAACGAAGCCGACAAAAACATGTATCGCGCGAAACAACGGTTCTACGCAAACCAGGAAAACAACCGCAGGCGACGCTAGCCCCTCATGAAACGCCCCGCGCCCTTCGCGCGGCCCGTATCCAAAAGCGCGTCCATGACGCCGGCGTCTCCCGCGCCCGCGACGCGCCGCGAAATCAAACCTAAAAAAAGACGGCGAGACAGGAAGTCTGGCCGCCTTTTCCGTTCTGAACGCGGAACGCTCGCTCTACGCGACTTCCTCCGCTCTTTCTTCCGTCTCCCCATGATGAACGATGGGAGCTTTGAACTGCATGTCATACAACGTGCGGTACTGCCCGCCGGGAATTTCCATAAGTTCCTCATGCGTGCCGAGTTCCGCCAGATGTCCTTCATTGATGACGGCGATGCGGTTGGCGTTTTTCACCGTGGAAAGCCGGTGCGCGATAACGAACACGGTCTTATCGCGCATGAGGTTGTCTATGGCGCGCTGCACGATTTCTTCCGATTTGTTGTCCAGAGCGGACGTAGCTTCATCGAGAATGACGATGGGCGCGTTTTTGAGAAAAGCGCGCGCTATGGCCACGCGCTGCTTCTGACCGCCGGAAAGCATGACGCCTCTCTCGCCGATGTACGTATCCACGCCCTTGTCGAGAGACGCGATAAAATCGTTCAGGCACGCGCTGCGAAGAGCTTTCTCCACGTCTTCGTCCGTGGCGGAAGGGTTGCCGAGTAGAATATTTTCTCTGATGGTGCCGTCGAAGAGAAAATTATCCTGAAAAACCACCGCGATATGCTGACGCAAATCTCGAAGGTTGAAATCACGGATATCCACGCCGTCGATTTTAACGCTGCCCTTGCTCACGTCATAGAATCGGGGAATGAGGCTGACCAGCGTGCTTTTGCCGCCGCCGGAATTTCCCACAAGCGCCAGCATTTCGCCGACGCGCACGTCGAGGTTGATGTCATGCAGCACTTCCACGCCTTCGTTATACTCAAAGCAGACATGTTCAAACGTCACGCCGCGCTTGATGGCGGGAAGAGGCACGGGGTCAGCCTTTTCTTCGAGCTGCGAAGGTCGCTCAAGAATGCTGAACACGCGATCAATGGCTAAAAACGACTGCTGCACGGACACGGCCACATTGGTGATATTTTTTAGAGGCGTATACAACATGAGCAGCGCGGTGATGAACGAGACAAAGTTGCCGGCGGAAATGGTCCCCTGAACGATGAGCCAGCTGCCAAGCGCGATGGCGAGTCCGAGACCTATGGAAATGACAAAGTGCATGAAGGGCGTAATCCACGCGGTTCGTCTGGTCATGGCCACGGTAAGCGTGAACACGTCGTTCAGCAACTGCGTGAAACGGCTGTTCTGTCGTTCCTGAAGATTGTAGGCCGCGATGGTCCGATTGCCCGCAAACGTTTCGTTGTAGGTAGTGTTGAGCTGAAACATGCAGGAGTTGTTGCGCGTCACCAGCGACGTGAGGAGCTTCTTCACCTTGGTGAGCGGGGCCACAGCCACCACAAGAATGACGATGGCAAGAATGGAAAGCTGCCATGAGTTGTACAACAGCACGCCGACGAGCGCGACGGACGAACAGATTCTGGTAAGAAAACTCTTCAAATTGCCGAGCAGACCGGAACACGCCAGTTCCGCGTCGGAGCTGAAGCGGAAAAGCATCTCGCCGGAAGTGGTCTTATCGAAATAGGAAGGCTCTATCTTCAGCAGTTTTTCATAGAGCTTCGCTTTCAACCCCATGGTGAGGCGGCCGCCCACCCATGCGTTGAGGTATGAGCCTCCAAAGTTCAGCAGTCCCTGCACCGTGGTGAATCCGACGATGAGAATGGGAATGTACCAGGGGGATTCCATGCTTTTGCCCACCACCACGACGTCGGTGTAGGGCTTGAGGAACAGCGCGATGACGGCGTCGAGACTGCCGACCGGCACGCAGATGAGCAACGACAGCAACGCCATGGGCCAGAACGGCTTGATGAACGGCCACATGCGTTTGTAGTTCATGATGAACTGATTCCTGTCCATCGCTTGCCTGAGATCAAACTTCTTCATAGACTACTTCCGTAGAGAGCGGGTTCGGGATACGCCGAGGCCGATCGGGTCTCTCGACGCGGGACGCGCGACACGCCATGGTAGCCGCGAAAAGCGCGCATGACAAGGCGTCGCGAGCTTTCATGCCTATTCCACGGTGACGCTTTTGGCGAGATTGCGGGGCTGATCCACGTCCTTTCCCAGATAGTCCGCCATCTGATAGCTGAACAACTGCAAGGCCGGCAGCGCGAAGAAACAGGAAATCACGGGATGGGCCGCGGGCAGAGCCCACACTTCCTCCACGGCGAGATCGGGCACCTTGCCGTCGCGCTCCTGCACGAGCGCGATGACGCGTCCCTGTCTTGCCAGCACTTCCTGAATGTTGGACTTCACCTTGGGGAAAAGCTCGTTGTCCAGAGCGAGCGCGAAGGTAGGGAACTGCGGATCAATAAGAGCGATGGGGCCGTGCTTCATTTCGCCCGCGGCGTAGCCTTCGGCGTGGATATAGGAAAGTTCCTTGAGCTTCAGCGCGCCCTCCAGGGCAAGCGCGTGACATTGGCCTCGGCCGAGGTAGAAAAAGCTGCGCGACGAAGCGAAACGCAACGCAAGCTGACCGGCCCTCTCCTGCATGGCCGGAAGCGCGGCTTCCAGCTTTTCCGGCAACGCGTGAAGGGCGGAAAGCAGTTCTTTGTCAAACACGGCCGGATTCCTGCGTTTGCCGTAATACAGGGCCATGAGCGCGATAAGCACCATCTGACTGCACATGGCCTTGGTGGAGGCCACGCTTATTTCCGGGCCGGCCTGGGTGTAGAGCACCACGTCGGCCTCTCTGGCGATGGACGATCCCACCACGTTGCACAGACCGATGACCCTGCACCCTTTTTCCTTCGCCAGACGCAGCGCGGCGAGCGTGTCGGCCGTTTCACCGGACTGGCTGATGACCATGACCGCCTCGCCCGGCAGGAGTATGGGATCGCGGTAACGGAACTCGGAAGCGATATCGAGATCCGTGGGAATGCCGCCCACGCGTTCCATGAGCTGTTGTCCCCACAGACCGGCGTTGTACGACGTGCCGCAGGCCACAATATGCAGGCGAGAGGGCACGGGAAGATCGTCCAGCTCCTGAAGATGCACGCCGAGAGAACCGTCCATTTCTTCCGTCACGCGACCGGTGAGACAGTCGGTGATGACGCGGGGCTGCTCCATGATCTCCTTGAGCATGAAATGCTTGTAGCCGCCTTTGGCCGCGGCCTGCATGTCCCACGGCACATGACTGACGGTTTTTTCCACGGGCGAAAGATCGGTCAGAGAAAAGACCTGCCAGTCGGCCCGTTCGATGCGGGCCGCTTCGCCGTCTTCCAGAAAGACCACCTCACGGGTGTAGGGAAGAAACGCGGGAATGTCCGAAGCCACGAAGCACTCTCCCACGCCCACGCCCATGAGCAGCGGCGCGGCCATGCGGGCGGCGTAGATGACGCCGGGTTCCTCCATGGCCATCATGACCACGGCGTAGGCTCCGTGCGCGCGGCGAAGCGCGCGGGCGAAGGCTTCGCGCAGACTAGGCGCGGTTTTGCGTTCCTCGCCTATAAGATGCGCCAGCACTTCCGTGTCGGTGTCGGAAAGGAAAGTGTGCCCCCTGGCGGAAAGCTCGTCCTTGATCTCCTGAAAATTCTCTATGATGCCATTATGAATGATGGCGATGGTCCCGTCCTGAGAAAGATGCGGATGCGCGTTGCGCTCCACGGGCAGGCCGTGGGTGGCCCAGCGCGTATGCCCGATGCCGGACGTGGCCAGAAGATACGCGTTGTTCTCCAGCTTCGCTTCCAGCGCGGCCAGCTTGCCCGCCGCCTTCACCACCTGGAGATGTCCCGCCTGTTCAAAAGCCACGCCCGACGAGTCGTAGCCCCGGTATTCCAGGCGATGCAGTCCCTCCACCAGCAGGGGAACGGCGGGCCTATGCCCGCTGTAGCCAATAATTCCGCACATATAAGGACTCCTGTTTCAGAGAAAAATATTATCGTCTTTATACAGAGGGAACGCCTCGGGGGCAAGTGTCCGAAGAAGATAAAACTTTTCCAGATGATACGGCGTGATGAGAAAAAAAGAAACGGCGTTTCCGTTCATGCCGCGCGTGGCCGCGACGAAGAATTGTGACGAAAATCGACGGATTCCTTGACCTCGCTTTTTCGACGTGCTAGATTGTTCCCGAATCATGAAACGGCGCAAGCTGTTTCGCCAAAGCGCATAGAGCCGGTATGGACTTGGATGAAGAAACCGGGAGAGACCGCGTATGACGGAGCCGAAGGGGCCGCAAGAACTCTCAGGCAAAAGGACCGGTTTTGGACAAACTCTGGAAAGCAGCACTGCACCCATGAGGCAATCCGCGCGGCGGAGAATCTTTCAGGTTAGTAACAGAGGCACAGCTGACGGACATCGTTCGTCATCTGTGCCTCTTTTTTATGTTCCCTTTTTGCAGGAGAAGGTTCCATGGAACAGAAAACCCCTCTTTACGACGTGCACGTCACGGAAGGCGGCAAGATAGTTCCCTTTGCGGGCTATCTGCTCCCCGTTCAGTACCCAAGCGGCGTCATCAAGGAACACATGGCCGTGCGCCAGGCGGCCGGTCTGTTCGACGTCTCCCACATGGGAGAAATCCTTTTCACCGGCCCTACGGCTCTGGACACCCTGAACCACCTGCTCACCAACGACTTCACCGACATGCCCGTGGGCAAGGTGCGTTACAGCGTCATGTGCAACGACAAGGGCGGCGTCATCGACGATCTCGTGGTCTACAAGTTCGGGGATGAAGAATATCTCGCCGTGGTCAACGCCGCCAACCGGCACAAGGACTACGCCCACATGGCCGCGCATCTTCTGCCCGGCACCAAGGCGGAAGACATTTCCGACTCCGTGGCGCAGCTTGCCCTTCAGGGCCCCTCCGCGCCCGCCGTGCTTCAGAAGCTCGTTTCCGAAGACAAACTGCCGAAGAAATATTACACCGCCGTGCGCGACGTGGACGTCAACGGCATGACATGCATGATTTCCCGCACAGGCTACACCGGCGAGCTCGGTTACGAGATCTACACCGCGCCGGAGAACGCCGTCTCCCTTTGGAAAACGCTGCGCGAAGCGGGGGAAGAATACGGACTCATCCCCTGCGGTCTCGGCGCGCGCGACACCCTGCGCCTTGAAGCCGCCATGCCCCTGTACGGACACGAAATGGACGAAACCATCACCCCGCTTGAAGCCGGACTCGACTTCGGCGTGAAGCTCGGCAAACCCGACTTCATCGGCAAGGACGCCCTCGTGGCCGCCGGCAAACCTGCCCGCGTGCGCGTCGGGCTCGTCATGACCGGCCGCGGCATCGCCCGCGAGCATCAGCCCGTGTTCCTCGGCGACACGCAGATCGGCATGACCACCTCCGGCACGCATTGTCCCGCCGTGGGCAAGGCGGTGGCCATGGCTCTCGTGGACGCGGCACACAGCGCGCCCGGCGCGTCGGTGGACGTGGACATCCGCGGCCGCCGCGTAAGCGCGGACATCGTGCCCCTTCCCTTCTATCATCGTTAATGCTTCCCTTTCCGCACCTTCTATCGCTTCAGGAGGATACTCCATGTCTCACACTCCCGCCGACCTCAGATACGCCGCGTCCCATGAATGGATCAAAAACGAAGACGGCCTTTCCGTCATCGGTCTGACCGACTTCGCCCAAAGCTCCCTCGGTGACATCGTGTTCATCGACCTGCCGCAGGTAGGCGACCCCGTCACCGTAGGCGAATCCTTTGCCGACGTGGAATCCGTCAAGGCCGTTTCTGGCGTGTTCAGCCCCGTGTCCGGCACCGTGGCCGCCGTCAACGACGCGCTGCTCGACAATCCCGCGCTGCTCAACGAAAAGCCCTATGAAGCCTGGCTCATCAAGGTTTCCGACGTCAGCGAAGTCGGCGATCTGCTCGACGACGCCGCCTATGACGCCGTGTGCAAGTCCGAGGAGGCCTAGGCATGGGAAACTACATTCCCGCCACGGCGGAAGAACGGCAGGCCATGCTCGCGACGCTGGGCCTGCGTTCCGTCGATGAGCTCTTCGCGTCCGTTCCCGCGGAGGTCCGCGTGCGCTCGCTCAACCTGCCCGACGGGCTGAGCGAAATGGAAGTCTCGCGCAAAATAGGAGACCTCGCGGCCAAAAACATCCGTTTCCGCAGCGTGTTCCGCGGAGCGGGCGCGTATCGGCACTATATCCCCGCCGTGGTGAAAACCGTCACTTCCCGCGAGGAATTCGTCACGGCCTACACGCCCTATCAGGCGGAAATCAGCCAGGGCGTGCTGCAATCCATCTTTGAATACCAGACTCAGATCTGCGAACTCACCGGCATGGACGTGTCCAACGCCTCGGTGTACGATGGCGCGGTGGCCGCGGCCGAAGCCGCGCTCATGTGCCTGGAACGCCGCAGGCACGGCGTCCTTGTGGCCGGATCCGCCGATCCGCAGACCATCGCCGTCATCCAGACCTACTGCGAAAGCCGCAGCGTGCCCGTCACCGTGCTGCCGACGAAAAACGGCGCGGTGGACCCCGCCGATCTGACCGCCGCCCTTTCCGACGAAACCGCCTGCGTCTACGTCCAGAGCCCGAACTACTACGGCGTGCTGGAAGATATGGACGCCCTCACCGCCGCCGCGCACGAAGCCGGCGCCAGAATGGTCATGAGCGCGAACCCCATATCCCTCGGCCTGCTGAAAACGCCCGGCGAATACGGCGCCGACATCGCCGTGGGCGAAGGTCAGCCCCTCGGCCTGCCGCTCAGCTTCGGCGGCCCGTACCTCGGCTTCATGGCCTGCAAAAAGGAACTCATGCGCCGCCTGCCCGGCCGCATCGTGGGGCAGACCGAAGATCATGAGGGTCGCCGCTGCTTCGTGCTCACCCTTCAGGCGCGCGAGCAGCACATCCGCCGCGAAAAAGCGTCGTCCAATATCTGCTCCAACGAAGCGTTGTGCGCCATGACGGCCTCGGTCTATCTGGCGGCCATGGGCCCGCAGGGACTGCGCCGCGCGGCGGAGAATTCCGCGGCCCACGCCCATTACCTCGCCGCCGAACTGGCCAAGATTCCCGGTTTCGCCCTGCGCCATCAGGGCCGGGAATTCTTCCATGAATTCCTCACCGACTGCCCCATGGATCCGGAACGGCTCTGCGCCGCCCTCGCCGAACGGGGAATTCTGGGCGGCCTTCCCGTGGAAGGCGGCCTTCTGTGGTGCTGCACCGAACTGTGCGGCAAAAAAGACATGGATGAACTCATCACGGCCATCCGGGAGGTGTGCGCGCAATGAAACTGCTGTTTGAACGAAGCCGTCCCGGACGCCGCGAATGTCTGCTTCCCCCCTGCGACGTGCCCGCGGCCGCCTTTTCCTCGTCCGCGCTGCGCGCCTCCGCGCCCCGTCTGCCGGAAATTTCGGAAATCGATCTCGGCCGTCATTACACCGAACTCGCCTCGCAGACCCACGGCGTGAACAAGGGTTTCTATCCGCTGGGTTCCTGCACCATGAAGTACAACCCGCGGATCAATGAAGAAATGGCCGCGCTGCCCGGCTTTACGGACATTCATCCGCTTCAGCCCGTGGAAACCGCCCAGGGATGTCTTGAAGTGCTGTACGAGGCCGAACGCCTGCTGTGCGAAATCACCGGCATGGACGGCATGACCTTCCAGCCCGCGGCCGGCGCTCACGGCGAATACACCGGCCTGCTGCTCATCCGTCGCTACCATCAGTCAAGAAACGACGCCGCGCGCACCAAGATCATCGTGCCCGACTCCGCGCACGGCACCAATCCCGCCTCGGCCAGCATGGCGGGCTTCACCGTGGTTTCCGTACCCTCCAACGCCGACGGCGGCGTGGATATCGAAGCCCTTCGGAAAGCCGTGGGACCCGACGCCGCCGGACTCATGCTCACCAACCCCAACACGCTGGGCCTGTTCGACCCCAACATCCTTGAAATCACGCGCATCGTGCACGAGGCCGGCGGTCTGTGCTACTACGACGGCGCGAATCTCAACGCGGTCATGGGACAGGCGCGTCCCGGCGACATGGGCTTCGACTGCGTGCATCTGAATCTGCACAAAACCTTCTCCACGCCCCACGGCGGCGGAGGCCCCGGCAGCGGTCCCGCGGGCTGCAAGGCTTTTCTGGAACCCTTCCTGCCTTCGCCCCGCGTGCGCAAGGAAAACGGACGCTACAGCCTCTACGATCCCGAACGCAGTCTGGGCCGCGTGCGCAGCTTCTACGGCAACTTCCTCGTGGTGGTGCGCGCGCTGACCTACATTCTTACTCTTGGGCGCGAAGGCATTCCCGAAGCCTCGGCCATGGCCGTGCTCAACGCCAACTACCTCATGAAGAAACTCGCGGGCCACTACGACATGGCCTACGACGCCCTGTGCATGCACGAATTCGTCATGACGCTGGAAAAACTGAAAAACGAAACCGGGGTTTCGGCCATGGACGTGGCCAAGTCCCTGCTGGACTACGGCATTCATCCGCCGACCATGTACTTCCCGCTCATCGTGCATGAAGCCCTCATGGTGGAACCTACGGAAACCGAAAGTCCGGAAACGCTGGACGCCGCGGCCGACGCTTTTCTCGCCATTCTGGAAAAGGCGAAAACCGACGCCGCCTACCTGCACGGCGCGCCGCATCGCTGCCCCATAGGCCGTCCGGACGAAGTGCGCGCCGCCCGCGTTCCCGTGCTGCGCTGGAACTTCGATTCGGAAAACGACAAATAACCCCTCGAGCGCAGACCGGGGCCATTCCAGCCCCGGCTCCGCGCGACGCGACGCGTCGACAGGCTTTTCGACGCGTCGCGTTTTATTGTTAAAGAGTTCGGGCGTCGCCGCGTTGAGGATCGCTTTGCTCTTCTTTCCCGCAACGCCGCGAAATCCGCCAACGCCGCGCCTCCGGACATATTTTTGACCTTGCGAAACGGCCTGAAAACGGCTATCTTATTTTTTTGTTTTTCCTTCAATGCCATAAAGCGAACGCCATGAGCAGCAGTCAGTCCGCCCCCGCAGGCGGCCCCAAAATGTCCGCCCGCGCAACGAACCTGGTCGCGGCACGTCCGTCCCGGTTCGAAGGCTTCGGCGCGCCCTCCGCGCGGCGCGACCGAACGACGTTCGCTCTCGCTTCCATCCCGGACGTTCCGGGCTCTTTTCTTGCGGTCAAGACGGGGATCCGCGTGTCCGCCCGCGCCCGGAAGGGAAGACCCCAGTTCCGCCTTTTCACGAAGGGCAGCCTTTCCGCCAAGGACAGAGCTGCCCTTTTCCGTTCTTTCGGCAGTCAAGCGACGAGTTCGCGAATCTGCCGCGCCGTTCCGCGTTCCGCCGGCTTCGGGGGCGAAGGCTGCCCGATGTTTCCGCCCTGTCGACGAAACATCCGCGACCATAGGAAGCTCGGCCTCGCCGACGACGGCGCACGTTCTGACCCCATGACCCTTTCCAAACGTTTCTTCGCATAAGGAGCCGAAAAAATATGGGAGGATTCTTCGGAGCCATATCCAGACAAGACTGCGTTCTGGATATCTTCTTCGGCGTGGACTACCACTCGCACCTCGGCACGCGCCGTGGCGGCATGGCCATATATGACCGCAAGCTGGGCTTTCAGCGGCAGATCCACGATATTGAAAACACCCCCTTTCGAACCAAGTTCGAAAAGGATCTGGCCGAGTTCCACGGCTGCGCCGGCATAGGCTGCATCAGCGACATTGATCCGCAGCCCCTTCTGGTGCGTTCTCATCTCGGTTTATACGCCATCTCCACGGTGGGCATCATCAACAACGCCGAACGTCTGGTGCGGGAATACTTCTCCAGCCGGGGGCATCAGTTCATGGCCACAAGTTCCGGCAAGGTCAACCCCACGGAACTGGTGGCCGCGCTCATCAATCAGGAAGACGACATCGTCGCCGGCATCCGGCACGCTCAGAACGCCATTGAAGGGTCGATGACCATTCTCCTGCTCACGGAAGACGCCATCGTCACCGCCAGAGACAAAATGGGCAGACTGCCCGTGCACATCGGCAAGAACGCCCTCGGACACAGCGTGTCGTTCGAGTCCTTCGCCTATCACAAGCTCGGATACGAAGACGCCTACGAGCTCGGTCCCGGCGAAATCGTGCGCATCACGGCCGAAGGCTATGAAACGCTGTCCCCGGCGCAAAAGACCATGAAGATCTGCGCCTTCCTCTGGACCTATTACGGCTATCCCAACTCCAACTACGAAGGCGTGAACGTCGAACTCATGCGCTACCGCAACGGCGAAATCATGGCGCGCGACGAAATGGCGCGGGGCACGCTGCCCCTGGTGGATCACGTGGCCGGAGTGCCAGATTCCGGCACTCCCCACGCCATAGGCTACGCCAACCGCTGCAAACTGCCCTTTGCCCGCCCCTTCGTGAAATACACCCCCACCTGGCCGCGATCCTTCATGCCCGCCAACCAGGCCGTGCGCAACCAGGTGGCCAAGATGAAACAGATTCCCGTGCCGGAACTCATTCAGGGCAAGAAGCTCCTGTTTGTGGACGACTCCATCGTGCGCGGCACGCAGCTGCGGGAAACCGTGGACTTTCTTTTTGAATCCGGCGCGGGAGAAGTGCACATGCGCTCCGCCTGCCCGCCCATCATGTACAGCTGCAAGTACCTTAACTTCTCCCGCGGCAACTCCGACATGGATCTGCTGGCCCGGCGCGTCATTCAGGAACTGGAGGGCGACGAAGGCCATCGCCATCTGGAAGAATACGCCGACGCCTCCACCGCGCGAGGCAAAAGCCTGCTCAACGCCATCTGCCGCAAGATGGGGTTCGACTCGCTGGGATATCAGTCTCTGGACGGTCTGCTCGAAGCCATCGGCATCGACAAGGAAAAAATCTGCACCTACTGCTGGAACGGCAAAGGATAAACCATGAACAATTCCCATTCCGCCTCCTACGCCGCCGCGGGCGTCAACATTGAAGCCGGTTACGAAGGCGTCCGCCTCATGAAACGTCATGTCGAACGCACGCTGATTCCCGGCGTCGTTTCCGGTCTCGGAGGCTTCGGCGGCCTCTTCGAACCCGACACCACAGGCATGGCTCGTCCGGTGCTCGTCTCCGGCACCGACGGCGTAGGCACCAAACAGCGCATCGCCCAGCTTCTGGACAAGCACGACACCGTGGGCATCGACTGCGTGGCCATGTGCGTCAACGACATCGTCTGCTGCGGTGCCAAGCCGCTGTTCTTCCTTGACTACATCGCCATCGGCAAAAACGATCCGGAAAAGGTGGCCACGCTGGTTTCCGGCGTGGCCGAAGGCTGCGTGCAGGCGGGCTGCGCCCTCATCGGCGGCGAAACCGCCGAACATCCCGGCACCATGGCTCCGAACGACTACGACCTCGCAGGTTTCTCCGTGGGTGTGGTGGACAGAGAAAAAGTCATCAATCACGCGTCTATGCGCGAAGGCGACGTCATTCTCGCCCTGCCTTCCTCCGGGCTTCACTCCAACGGCTATTCTCTCGTGCGCAAGGTTTTCGACGTGGAACACGCCGATCTCAACCGCTATTGCGACGAACTCGGCATGACGCTCGGCGAGGCTCTGCTCACTCCCACCGTCATCTACGTCAAGCCGGCGCTCGCGGCCATCGCCGCGGCGGACGTGCACGGCATCAGCCACATCACCGGCGGCGGCTTCTACGAGAACATTCCCCGCTGCGTGCCTGACGGTCTCTGCGCCCGCGTGGAAAAAGCCGCCGTGAAGACTCCAGTCATCTTCTCCATGCTCCAGCGCGAAGGCGACATTCCCGAACGCGACATGTTCAACACCTACAATATGGGCGTGGGCATGACCGTCATCGTGTCCCGCGACACCGCCGACAAGGCCCTCGCCGCGCTGAAGGCCCAAGGCTGCGACGCCTACGTTCTCGGCGAAATCGTTTCCGGCGAGGAAAAGGTCGTCCTCGCCTGATCCGTCCGCGCCCGCCACGACGGGCGCGTTTTCCCCCTTTTTTGCACTCACATGCGGCGGCACGCCGCTGCAAAGGATAGCAAGCATGGTAAGACGCATCTATGTAGAGAAAAAGCCAGCCCTGCGCCATGAAGCCGGCGCGCTGCTCAATGAGCTCCGCGCACTGCTGGGCGTCTCTTCCCTTACCGGTCTGCGGATCGTCAACCGCTACGACGTGGAAGGGCTGGACGAAGATGTCTTTCGACGCGCGGTGAACACCGTCTTCTCCGAACCTCAGGTGGACGACGCCAGCGACACCCTTCCTTCCGGAGCCGATACGGCCTTCGCCGTGGAATATCTGCCCGGCCAGTTCGATCAGCGGGCCGACTCCGCCAGCCAGTGCATACAGCTCATGACGCAGGGCGAACGCCCCGCCGTGCGCACGGCGCGCGTGTTTCTGCTGTCCGGCGATCTTTCTGACGCGGACGTGGAAAAAATCAAGCGTTACGTCATCAACCCCATGGAAGCCCGCGAGGCCAGTCTCGAGCCCGTGGAAACCCTGCGCGTGGAATATGAGCTGCCTTCCAGCGTAAGCGAGGTGGAAGGCTTTACCGCCATGGACGAAGCCGCGCTGTCCGCCCTCCTCGACTCGCTGGGTCTGGCCATGGATCTTGACGATCTCAAGTTCCTCCAGGCGCACTTCCGCGACGAAGAAAAACGCGACCCCACCATCACCGAAGTGCGCGTGGTGGATACCTACTGGTCCGATCACTGCCGTCACACCACGTTCTCCACCCACATCGACGACGTGGAAATTCTGGACGCGAGGACCCTCGCCGCCTATGAACGCTACCTTGCCGCCCGCAAAGAGGTCTACGGCGAAGAAAAAGCGGCCCTTCGTCCCCAGACGCTCATGGACATCGCCACCATCGCGGCCAAGACGCTGAAAAAACGCGGCCTGCTCGACAACATGGACCAGAGCGAGGAAATCAACGCCTGCTCCATCCACGTCACCGCCACCGTCAACGGCGAAGAGCAGGACTGGCTGCTCATGTTCAAGAACGAAACCCACAACCATCCCACGGAAATCGAACCCTTCGGCGGTGCGGCCACCTGCATAGGCGGCTGCATCCGCGATCCGCTTTCCGGCAGAGCCTACGTGTATCAGGCCATGCGCGTCACCGGCTGCGGCGATCCGCGCACGCCCGTCTCCGAAACCATTCCCGGCAAGCTGCCCCAGCGCAAACTCGCGCAGACGGCCGCCGCGGGCTACTCCTCCTACGGCAACCAGATCGGTCTCGCCACCGGCATGGTCTCTGAAGTCTATCATCCCGGCTATGTGGCCAAGCATCTGGAAGTGGGCGCCGTGGTGGCCGCGGTTCCCGCCGGCAACGTGGTGCGCGAACGTCCCGCGCCGGGCGACGTGGTCATTCTGCTCGGCGGACGCACCGGACGCGACGGCATCGGCGGAGCCACCGGCTCTTCCAAAAGCCATAACCGCAAATCCCTGGTCACCATGGCCTCGGAAGTGCAGAAGGGCAACGCTCCCGAAGAACGCAAAATCCAGCGGCTTTTCCGAGACGGCAACGTCACCCGCCTCATCAAGCGTTGCAACGACTTCGGCGCGGGCGGCGTGTCCGTGGCCATAGGCGAGCTCGCCCCCGGCCTGAACATCCGTCTCGACGCCGTGCGCAAGAAATACGAAGGCCTCGACGGCACGGAACTCGCCATTTCCGAATCGCAGGAACGCATGGCCGTGGTGGTCGCGGCCAAGGACGCCGTCGCGTTCATCGCGGCCGCGGAGAAGGAAAATCTTGAAGCCTATCAGGTGGCGGAAGTCACCGAAAGCCCTCGCATGGTCATGACCTGGCAGGGCAAAACCATCGTCGACCTCTCCCGCGCCTTCCTCGACACCAACGGCGCGTCCAAGCATACCCGCGTCCGCGTGGACGCCAAGGATCGCTCGACGCTGAACGCCCCCGTCGCCTCCAGTCTGCGCGAAACGGCCTCCAGCCTGAAATGCGCCTCGCGCCGCGGTCTCGCTGAACGCTTCGACGCCACCATCGGCGCGGGATCCGTGCTTATGCCCTTCGGCGGCGAACGTCAGCGCACTCCCGCGCAGGTCATGGCCGCGCTGCTTCCCGTGCTGCCCGGTCAGGAAACCGACGACTGCTCCGTCATGGCATGGGGATTCGACGCCGACGACATGAGCGCCGATCCCTACGCGGGCGCGTACCGCTCCGTCATCACCTCCGTGGCCCGTCTCGCGGCTTCCGGCTGCGATTATCGCAAAGCCTACCTCACTCTTCAGGAATACTTCGAAAAACTGCGCGACGATCCCGAACGCTGGGGCAAACCTTTCGCCGCCCTTCTCGGCGCGCTTGACGCCCAGCTTGATCTCAACGTGGCGGCCATAGGCGGCAAGGACTCCATGTCTGGCTCCTTCCTCGACATGGACGTGCCCCCCACGCTCATTTCCTTTGCCATCGCTCCGGCCAAAGTCGGGGACATCTTGTCTCCCGAATTCAAGGAAGCCGGACATCCGGTCTATCTCTTCGAACCTGAAAAGGGAGACGCCCGTTCCATCAAAGCCTGCTGGGACGCCTTTGCCTCCCTGCACGCCGAAGGCAAGGTCAAGGCCGCCTGGGCCGTGGAAAACAGCGTGGCCGAAGCCGTCATGAACATGTCCTTCGGCAACGGCGTGGGCTTCTCCTCCGTCGTCGATCTGGACTGGCATCGTCCCATGACCGGCGCCATCGTGGCCGAACTTTCCGCCGACGTCGACGCGGGACGGCTTATAGGCTTCACCACCTCGGACAAGGCCGTGACCCTCGGTTCGGACAGCGCGCCCATTGATGAACTCCTTGCGCTGAACGAAGGCGTTCTGGAAGACATCTATCCCAACCGAGCGGCTACGGAAGAACGTTCCGCGCCGCTCATTACCTCGGCCAAGGAACCCACGGCCGCGCCGCGCGCGGGCTCGGCAAAGCCCAGAGTCGTCATCCCCGTATTCCCGGGCACCAACTGCGAATACGACAGCGCGCGCGCCGCGTTGCGCGCCGGGCTCGAACCGGAAATCATCGTGCTGCGGAACCAATCCGCCGCCGAAGTTTCGGAGTCCGCCGCACGCTTCGCGCGAGCCGTGCGTGAAAGTCAGATCATCTTCGTCCCCGGCGGATTCTCCGGCGGTGACGAACCCGAAGGATCCGGCAAGTTCATCACGGCCTTCTTCCGCAATCCGGAAGTGTCTGACGCCACCATGGAACTGCTCAAGCAGCGCGACGGTCTCATGCTCGGCATCTGCAACGGCTTCCAGGCTCTCATCAAGCTGGGTCTCGTGCCTTACGGGGAAATCATCGACACCGACGCCGACTGCCCCACCCTCACCTTCAACGTCATTGGCCGCCACCAGTCGAAGATCGTGCGTACGCGCGTCTGCTCGCGGCTCTCGCCGTGGCTGAAGCGGGCCAGCGTGGGCGACATCGTCTCTGTGCCGATTTCCCACGGCGAGGGACGTTTCCTCTGCGAGCCCGCGCTGCTCCAGAAACTCGCGGACAACGGACAGATAGCCACGCAGTATGTGGATCTCAACGGCAATCCCTCCATGGACGTGGACTTCAACCCCAGCGGTTCCGTCTGGGCCATCGAGGGCATTACCTCCCCCGACGGTCGCGTTTTCGGGAAAATGGGCCATTCCGAACGCACCGGCGCCGGACTCTATAAAAACGTCCCGGGCGACTACGATCTCCATCTCTTCGAATCCGCCAAGGACTACTTCACGCTGTAAAAAAACAAAAAACGCGGAACGGACAACCGGGGGAGCGCGTCTCTCCCGGCTCCGCAGCTCCGCCGGCACCTCCGATTCGGCGGCCGCGGTCTGATGGACCCGGGCACGGAACCAGCCTCCCCCCCATCGACGCGGGTATTCGCTTTCTCCCGGCGTGACTCATGGGTCAACGGTCGCTTCAGGCATCGCTCCACGAGGCGGCGCGGAACCTTTCCCATCCTCAGAAGAAGGCCGAGTTCCGGGCGTCAACGCCGCGCGACCCGAACAGCAACATTCAACGAAACGGCGGACACGACATCCCTCGCATGTCATGCCCGCCGTTTTTCTGACCGTTCCATCCAACAAATACGCGCCGCTCTTGTTTCCTTTTCCTTCTCCAGTTCAACACGCGGTTCAACGAAGATTCCGGAGGCGGAAAACGAGCTTCGAAACTTGCCGCTCCAGCGTTTCCTCCACGCTACGACCGTTTCACAAGGCGTCCGCAAGAAGGCGACGGGAGGGGACTATGCTTCCGGATGTACGAGACGGTAACGTCAAGCACCGTAGGATCAGGGGCAAAAACGACTTTTCCCGCTTCCAGCATGGCGTAGCCGTCTCCGCCGCGGGCAAGGTAATCGGCAAGCGCGACGACGTAACGGGCCTCGGGATCGACAGGGACGGCGTTTCCTTTTTCGCCCACGATTTCCGCCTTCAGAACGCGTCGGCCCACAGGGCGGGAAACGTCAACTTCGTAGCGCAAACCGGCGACTTGCAGAAGCTGAGGGCCGTTTCCCCGCGCCCCGGCCACGCCGTGCTCCAGCGCGGCCAACAGCTGTTTTCCGCTGTACTCCCGCAGAAAAACGACATTGCCAAAAGGATGCACCGCAAGCACGTCTCCCCGCGTAATGACCCCAGCTGGCAACGCGGCGCGCAGGGCTCCCCCGTTGCAAAGAGCCGCGACCGCGCCAAAAGGACGACCGTATTCCAGCATGGCGTCGGTGGTGACCATACCGCTCAGACAATCGCCCTCCCGACACATCTCCATGCCGTCGGGCAACGCAAGATCATTCCTGCCCAGAGGCTCGGCACGAAGCTCTTCAAGCGTGACGGCGTAGCGGTCAATGAGCGCACGCACGTCAGGATCCACCGGCAGGTCGGACGTCAATTCCACGGCGGATCCTCGCCAGTCTGACGGAACCCCTTTGGCGTCGAAATCTACGGTCAGCTCGCCGAGATACTTCGCTCCGCGTCCTGCCGTGACCACCAGAACGGGAGAACCGTCCGGAGAACGTTCCACCACGGGATACGGCCCGTCGGACGGAGCCGGCCCCAGATAGCTGTGGGTATGGCCGCCGACGATCACGTCAACGCCGTTGACGGAACGGGCCAGAGCCCGATCTTCGGGAAGCCCCAGATGCGTGACGGCCACAATATGCTTCACGCCCATGGATTCAAGTTCCCCCACCTCACGGGTCAGCGTCTCTTTAGCGTCCAAAAACGCCGTCTGCGGGCAGGCGGAGGACAACATGCTCGCTTTGTCGTTGGCAAGGCCCACAATCCCCACCTTTTCGCCTCGCACGATCTTAATGAGTCTGGGAATCGTACCGCCGCGACGGAGCGGACATCCCTCCCCGGGAGCAAGATTCGCCGCCAGCACGGGCACGGGCGTTTTCTCAAGAAAACGGGCCAGCTCCTGGCAACCTTCATCAAATTCATGATTGCCCAGCGTCATGGCGTCCCACGGCACCGCGCGGTCTATCTCCGCGATCATGGGCCATTTGTTCACGCTGTAAAAAAGCGTGCCCTGAAACTGATCTCCGGCGTCCACGGCTATGACGTTGTCCCGCTCCGCCTTCGCGGCCTTCACCGCGGCGGCCACGCGCCCCAGTCCACCGGAACTGTCGCAGCCGTCCAGACTGGCGTTGCCCCGGGCGTCCGTGCCGGCAAGACAGGCATGCGTATCATTAGTATGCAGAATGACGAGCTCCAGCCCTTCTTCAGACCGTCGCTCTCCGCCTTCCGGAGCGCACGCCAGCAGACTGAACGTCATAAGACAAGCCGCGGCGACCCCAAAAACGCTTTTTCCTGAACCTATGTTCATCTCGTTCCCCCGTTTTTCCATGAAGGCGATCCCGCCTAGTATGCTCCCTCGTCTTACGCTCTTCCGAGTTCATGGTCGCGCCTTGCCGTAACGGCAACGCGTCCACGGCTGAGCGTCGCGGCGCGCCCCTATCGCGCCTTAACGCAAAAAGCCGCAACTCTTTCGAATTGCGGCTTTCATTCTTTACTGGTGCCCAGGGGGAGACTCGAACTCCCACGCCATTCGGCGCTACCACCTCAAGATAGTGTGTCTACCAATTCCACCACCTGGGCACGAGCTGCAACTTATAGAAAATCGCCCCGCTTGGCAAGCGTTTTTTGCCCCTTTTCTCCAAAAATGGCGCGAAACGTATTTTCCCTCCCGCTTTTCTTCTTTCGCTGCCGTCGCCTTGCATGAAATAACCCGGTCCTCCATTATGGACAAACGATTTTCAAGCAGATATTTTTAAAAAGACTCCAAACCAAGCGCGCCGCTCCGACAAAACGGCACGAGTCTTGCATGGATTTAAATAAACGTTTCATTCACCCTATCGAAGGAGTAAAACCATGCCCCGCATACAGGCCGATCAGACAGTTCAACAGCAGCTGGAAGCCCGCGGCGTTACCGAAAAGACCGGCGTATTCGGCGAACACAAGGTCCAGCTTGGCAAGGGAGCCCCCATACGCCTGGACAGCATCAAGGCCAACAAAGTTCCCTTCCAGGGCTTCACCACTGCCACAAAAATTGTCAGGGGCCAGGCCGGCGTCACCGCGACCGCGCAGGAAACGCTTAAAATTTTGGGCCGCCCCGGCCAGCTGAACGCCAAGTCGCTGCTTTCCACGCTCAAGACCATGCAGGATTACCTGACCCGTCTGGACAAGCTGGGTGAGCTTACGCCCGCGCAGAAGGACAATGCCCTGTGGGCCTTTGCCTCTGCGGTGGAAGGTATGAGCAACACGGAGCTGGCCGCGGTATATCAGAGTTTCAACACCGGCGAGATGGATCTTCTCCAGACCGCGCTCATGCGCGAGGGGCAGATCAACGCCAAGGCCAGGGACGCGCGTTCCACCGCTTCGATGCTGTTCGATCTTCAGTCTCTCGTGCTCAAGGAAGTGAGCAACCGCGCCTCGCGCAGCATGCTGGACGACATGGCGGCCGCGCATCCTGACGATCCCGCGCTGGCGCAGCTTCGCCAGCCGACGCGTCTCAGCGAGCAGTACGGCGACGGTCAGGGCGCGGTGACGACGGCTCGTCCCGACGACATCACGCCCGCCAACCTCCGCACGCTGGTGGAGACTGCGGCGGAAAGCGCGACGACGCGGGAAAAGACGGCCGGGCAGCAGACCGAAAAACTCCAGCGCCGGGGCATCGAGGGCGTCAGCGTCAAGGAAATGGCCGACGTACTGCGCGGCGCGGAGCTGACCATCAATATCAACGCCGATGTGCTGCTCAGCGAGGACGGTCTGTTCGCGCATCCCGACAAACCTATGAAGAACATCTTCCATCTTGCGCAGGAACAGATTCTGCCCAAGGGCGAAGGATATCTTGCCCACCGCGACAAGGCGGAGCGGCTCATTTTCCCTGAGCTGGAAGGTCACGCCGTGAATCCCGACGAACGCCCCGTGTACGGCGCGCTCAACGTGCAGCAGCGCACGATAGGCGCGGTGTCCATGACGGCGGGCTACGGAACGGCCGCCGTGGTGCTCAAGCCCGACGTGGCGAGACGCGCGACCTACATTGCCGAAGACACCTTCTTTGCGCCCGTGATTTCCATGGCGCAGGAACGTCGCGACACGTTCTACGCGCTTCTTGACGGCGCGGGTCTGCCGACGGAATTCGTCACGGCCTGCCGCGACGCGAACTCACCCGAACATCAGGCTCTGGAACGGTGGTTCGACGACATTGCGCAGGCAAAGGACAAGCGCGCCTCGGCCTTCAACGGGCTGCCGTCAGGGATTCAACTGCAAGAGGACGATCTGGACCGCTTCCAGGGTCTGCTGCTTCAGGCGTTCGGCGACAGTTCAGCCACCCGCCGCCTCATGGCCACGCACGACAATCTTGAGACCCTCATTACTCACATGAGCGACTTTGACGGCAACGCGCTCGCGCTGGCCGCCCAAAAGAACGCCGACGGCGCGCATCCGCGCGTCCATCTGGCCGGCGCGCAGTATATTGAAGCGCAGATTCAGGGTCCGCTCGTGCCCTCCCGCGACATTGCGGAAGTACGCATCGACATTGAAGACATTCCCAGAGCAGCGCGAGCGGAAACCCTCGCCCGCTTTGCCGCCTTTGAGCAGCGTACGGGCATCCGCGTCAACGTCATCAGAGGCTTTGACCTCGGCAAGGAAGTGACGGACATCAACAAGGTTATCGAGGAGGAACGGGTCTTCCAGCACGGGCATCTGGACCGGACCGCCATCGAGGCCGCCTCTACGGCCGTGCTCAACGACCTTGAAGGAAACGTCGCCGCTCTTGTGGAGGCCGAAGGACTCGGCACGGGACTTGCCGACGGCGCGCTGTATCTTGAAGGCAACGCTCTCGCCCGACTGGCGGAAAAATTCCAGCAGGCCCTGCGCGAGTCCCTGTCCAACCCCAACCAGACGCGCCTTGATCCGAGCGAACTCGTGCGGCAGGCCTTCAAAGAAGCGGCCAAGCCGATACTCCGCCAGAAGAAGACCCTGCTTACCGCGCTGGAACAGCTTCCGCTCGACACCGAGGCGCAGAAGGCGGCCTTCGCGCACTGGATACGCAGCGCCAAGGCTCTGCGCTCGCCGGAGGAACTGCAAATCATCCATCGCCATGCCATCGCGCAGGCCGCGCAGCTCAGGGAGATTGCCAACGCCAATCCCGCCCCCTCCGCCGGGGAGCTGTTCCGCCGCTTCGGCGCGCTGGCCAGCAACGCCTCGCAAGAACTCAACGAATTCATCGGCACACTCAACGAATCCGACTTCGGCCTGGACGACAAGGCCACCGAACTTGAACGCATCTCCTTCATGTCGCTGGCGCTGCTCCAACACGGCCAACCTGCCATGGATCAGGAAGAGCTGACCCGTCTCCAGGAACGACTGAACGCTCCCGAAGTACTGCACCTTATCGAACAGCTCCGCGAGGTCGGCATTCGCAAGGGTGACGCGCCCATAACCGACATCCCCGACTTCAGGCTCATGACCGCCACACTGCAACTCATGCAGCGCAACGCCTTCAACTCCGCGAACGTGGCGGGAGCCTCTCAGAAAGACGTACCGTCCTTCACCGCCGAAATGTCGCTCATTCCGCAGTCCACCCGCCTTGCCCTGCGCGAGGTGGCTCCGGAAACCGCCGCCGCTCTGGACAGAACGCATCCCGGCTATCCGCCTTTCCCCGCCGCCGCCCTTCCTGCGGCCATGCCCGCGAACGGCGCAGCACGCCGGGCTTTCCTGGTCAACCATCTGGACGCCTACATCGCTCATGAGCAGACCTTTGAACGCGGCACGTCCGTCCACGGCCGCGGCCACATCGCCCGCGCGTTCATCTTTGCGTCGGCTATGTGCTCCATACTTGAGGAACAAGGCGTCTCCATGGACCGCAACGCCGTACTCTGCGGCATCGCCGGACATGATCTCGGCAGGCAGGGCGGCGGCGCCGACCGCTGGGAGGACAGAAGCGCCAATATGACCGTGGACGCCATGAAGACCGACTTCGGCGCCGACGCCATGGGCGCGGACTACGAACAGGCCGTCCGGGACAGCATCGACGCCCACCGCGGTCAAACGCTGGAAGCGATGCTGCTCAACGCAGCGGATTCGCTGGATATCGGCCGCACGCAGCAGTTCGACCCCGAAAGATTCGCCTTTCTGCACGGTAAGGCCGGAGAAACGCCGGTCGACGAAGCCAGAAAGATACGCGCGCAGCTTGCCGTAGAGGCCGATCTGCTCCAGCGTCTCACCAATCCCCTCTGCCAGTCCCGCAACGTGCTGGACAAGCTCGTCATGGAAGCCAGCACCGCTCCGGCACCTCTGGCCGAAAGCTACATGCGGCAGCGCGGCGAACTGCGCGACGCCATCGCCCAGAAGTTCGCCGACGAATGGACCGTCAACGCCGACGCTTTCATGCGGAACATCGAAAAGACGATTACGGACAATCCCCAGCTCTTCCCACTGCTCTCCAAGTATTACAGACCATGACAAAACCTCGCGCGGAGGGTGCGTCCGAACGGATCCCTCCGCGCGCTTTTCTCCGCCATTCATGGCGGGCGTATTCCCCGATCAACGAACGCCATGAGGCCATCAAGGAGTTTTTATGGAATGGACAACGACTCTGGAACATTTTGGTTCTTCCATCGGCATTGACCATCTCGCGCCTGACGTCGACAGCAGCTGCTCGCTGCTTTTCGACAATAAGGACGAAATCGTCTTCACGCATGACCGGGAGGACCACTCGCTGCTGATGTACTGCGAAATCGGCGACGCTTCCACGCTGAACAAGGAAGCCTGCCTCACGCTGCTCAAGGCGTCTCTCCTCGGTTCGGAAACCGGAGGCGCGGCTCTTTCCGTGCACGACAAGCTCAATCAGGTCGTTCTCTGGAAGCGATACGATGACGACAGCCTCACCCCCGAAACCATGAGTCTGGCGGTCAACGATTTTCTCGCCCAGGTTTCATCGTGGAAAAAAAGACTGGCCGAACTTGCCACGGAATATGGACAGGAGACCGCTCCCGCAGAAACGAACATGGATACCATGAATAATTTCGGCCTGTTCGTATAAAACGCGTTTTTCAACGCGACAAAAAACGCCTGCGCCCCTTCTGTTTCTCAGAAAACAACGATTCAAGGCAGGCTTGGTACGTTGCGACATAAAAATGACGTGACCGTTCGCGCGGACTTTCCGATAGATCCGTCGTCGGCATACAAAAACGCCTTTTCGAAACGGAACCCGCATGGGTCCCTGGCGTCGAAAAGGCGTTTTTTGCGCGCATGACGTTCGAAACCTGCGCGCTTCAAAGATTGAGGCGGTAAAAACAAAAAGGGAGAGAACCAGCAATGATTCTCTCCCTTTTTCTATCGGGCGCGGCGGGCCGAAGCCCGCCGGGACGTTTTAGTACATGCCGCCCATGCCGCCCATGCCGGGAGCCGCAGGAGCCGCAGGCTCGGGCTTAGGCAGTTCAGCAATGGCGCATTCGGTGGTCAGCAGCAGCGCAGCCACGGAGGAAGCATGCTGCAGAGCGAAACGGGACACCTGCTTAGGATCGATGATGCCGGCGGCCAGCAGATCTTCATATTCGCCGGTGGCGGCGTTGAAGCCGAAGCCGTCCTTGCCTTCGCGAACCTTTTCCACCACCACGGAGCCTTCAAATCCGGCGTTGGCGGCAATCTGACGCAGAGGTTCTTCCACAGCGCGACGAACGATGTTCACGCCGGCCATTTCTTCTTCGGAAGCCTCGATGTCGTCAAGAGCGGGGAGGCAACGGATGTAGGCGGTGCCGCCGCCAGGCACGATGCCTTCGGCAACGGCGGCGCGGGTAGCGTTAAGAGCGTCCTCAACGCGGTCCTTCTTTTCCTTCATTTCGGTTTCGGTAGCCGCGCCAACCTTGATCACAGCCACGCCGCCGACCAGCTTGGCCAGACGTTCCTGCAGCTTTTCGCGATCGTAGTCGGAAGTGGCTTCCGCGATCTGAGCGCGGATCTGAGCCACGCGGGCCTTGATGTCAGCGGACTGACCGGCGCCGTCAACGATGGTGGTGTTATCCTTGTCGATGTGGACGCGCTTGGCGGTACCAAGGTTGGCAAGGGTGAAGTTTTCGAGCTTGACGCCCATTTCTTCGGAAGCCACGGTACCGCCGGTAAGAATGGCGATATCCTGCAGCATGGCCTTACGACGATCGCCAAAGCCGGGAGCCTTGACGGCCGCAACCTGAAGAGTGCCGCGCAGCTTGTTCACCACGAGGGTGGCAAGAGCTTCGCCTTCCACGTCTTCGGCGATGATGAGCAGAGGACGATTCATCTTGGCGACCTGCTCAAGCACGGGCAGCATTTCCTTCATGCCGGAAATCTTCTTTTCCTGGAGCAGAATGAAGGGATTTTCAAGATCGCAGACCAGCTTTTCGGCGTCGGTCACGAAATAGGGGGAGAGATAGCCGCGATCGAACTGCATGCCTTCCACAGTTTCCAGAGTGGTTTCGAGGCCCTTGGCTTCTTCCACGGTAATGACGCCTTCCTTGCCCACCTTGCTCATGGCTTCGGCGATGATGTTGCCGATGGTGGGATCGGAGTTGGCGGAAATAGTGCCGACCTGGGCGATTTCCTTCTGATCGCGGGTGGGCTTGGCGATATTGCCGAGCTCAGCGGTGATGGCGGCCACGGCCTTGTCGATGCCGCGCTTGATGGGCATGGGGTTGCGGCCGGCGGCCACAAGCTTCACGCCTTCATGATAGATAGCCTGAGCCAGAACGGTCGCGGTGGTGGTACCGTCGCCGGCGGCGTCGTTCGTCTTGGAGGCCACTTCGCGGACAAGCTGCGCGCCCATGTTCTCGAACTTGTCTTCCAGTTCGATTTCCTTGGCCACGGTCACGCCGTCCTTGGTGATGACGGGAGCGCCGTAAGCCTTTTCAATGAGCACGTTGCGGCCCTTGGGGCCGAGAGTAACTTTCACAGCGTTGGCAAGCTTGTCCACGCCAAGGGCCAGACGTTCGCGGGCCTTGGCATCGAAGAGAATCTCTTTAGCAGACATGATATGTTCTCCAGAAAAATAGGAAGTTGTTCAAAATTAGTTGAGAATGGCGAGGATATCGTCTTCGCGCATGATGATGTGGTCGGCGCCGTTGACCTTGATTTCGGTGCCGGCGTACTTGGCAAAGAGCACCACGTCACCGGGCTTCACTTCCATGGCGACGCGTTCGCCCTTCTCGTTCAGCTTGCCGGGGCCGCAGGCGATGACTTCACCCTTGGAGGGCTTTTCCTTAGCGGCGTCGGGGATGAACAGACCGCCAGCGGTCTTCTCTTCGGATTCAAGGCGTTTCACGAGCACACGGTCATTGAGGGGTTTCATTACCCATATCCTCCCAAAAAATGTTGTTGTAGCAGGAATGCTTTCCGACGCGCCCCGGCATGCGCCGGATAACGAAAAGTGATGAACAGCGTCGGAGGCGTTGCCGCCGAAAGACGCGCTTCCGGCGACGAACCATAAATAAGCCCACTTTTGAACTTGAAAAGGGGCAGAAGCGATTTTTTTTGTCAATTTTTAGGATAAAAAAATAAATATTTTTTAATATCAATATATTACAAACAAAAAATATTTTATTTCCCGCCTTATTTTTTGCGTTGCGCCTCACCAGAACGTCCTCCGCACCTCGATGGCCGAACGAAAAAACGCCGACGCCGTTTACAAAGGCACGTTCTTTTCTCCATCATATCCGTCCGAACGCGCGACGGCGTTTTTCCTCAGCCCCACGACTTTCCCAGGCAGATTCGGGCAAGAATTCGAGAGAAACGGAACCAGGCCACGCTTCCGCGCGGCACTATGCTGCCTCGCGCATTCGCCGGACTCGCTCTTCGCAGCGACGCGTCCCTGACAAGATTTGACGCTCCGTCCGCGCTCGTCTCAAACGAATCTCCGGAAAAAATTTAAACGGAGGCCTTCCCATAAACAAACCACGTAACTTTCCAACGGTCGATTCCGATCTTTAATAAGCCATGCCCGCCGTGACTTCGGAGAACAGAAGCCATCGAGGATCTGGGAAGTCTGTCTGCCGCTCATCGGCTTCCCGCGCACGCTGAACGCGCTCGCCAGCGGCAACGCCGTCATGACGGACGGAACTCCGGAGCGCGACCAAGTATCCCTTGACAGTTCCCGGCCTTCTTTCTTTAATGAATACAACGCAAGGAGCGTTACCGCAAAAAGAACCTTCCACGCCGGAGGAACGATATGAAGACCGCCGCTGACATCATGACCACGAATCCCGTTACCGTCACGCGAGACACCACGCTGCGCGACGCGGCCCGGCTGCTGCTGGACGGACACTTCAACGGTCTCCCCGTGGTGGAGGCGGACAAGCTCGTCGGCATACTCACGCAGTCCGACCTCATTTCTCTGGACAAAAAGCTGGAAACGCCGGGCTACTTTCTGCTTCTCGGCGGAGCCATCCCCATGCAGATGCCCGGCAAGTTCTCCCGCGAACTGCGCCGCATGGCCGCAAGCACCGTGGGCGAAGTCATGAGCACTGATCCGCACGCCATCACGCCGGACACCACGGTGGACGACATCGCCACGCTCATGGTGGAACAACGTTACTATACCCTGCCGGTTCAGGAAAACGGACGACTCGTCGGCGTCGTGGGCATGGAGGATCTCCTCAAGAGACTCGCTGCCGAAGAATGATATTCCTGCCGCGCTTTTTTCTGCTTCTCGCGCTCACTCTGGCCGCCATCCCCTCCGCGGGATGGCTCATTCTCGTCTGCGCCGATTTTCTCTCTCTGGAAGACTGCCTCGCTCCCCAGCCGGGCTGGACGGCCTTCGCCCTCATTTCCGCCCTTTCGCTCGCGATTCCTCCCGCGCTGCACGGCTGGCCGGATCACACTCGCCCCGCGAGCGTCGTCGCGCGCGAAACGGCGCGAGCCATGCTTCTGTCCCTCGCGCTCTTCGCCGTCTTCTTCCTGCTCTGCGCCCGACCGCTGCTTCAATGGCTCAGAGTGCCCGAGCTCATGCTGCCCACGGCGGCCCTCTTTCTCGCTCCTCTTCTCTCCTGTCCGGCGCAGTACGTTTCCTATAAAATAGCCGTCGCCCTGCTCCCCAGACCGGAGCCGTCCGACCCTCGCCCCCATTCGATTCAGGCGTTCGGCGCGCTGTCGCTGCTGCTTCTTTTCATACTGGTCTTCCATGGCTTTGTCCTCTCTGGGGACCACGCCTCGCCCATCATTCATGCTGGCAGGCAGAGCGTGATCGCTGCGGCGTGGCGTTTTCTCGCCCTGCGCTACGTCATCGCCGTTCGGGGCGACGCGGGTTTTGCGCCCGCATGGGGAGGCTGCTGCCTCATTTCCGTTCTCGACATGGCGCGCGTCCTGCCAAACGCCGGAACCGCGGAACTCGCCATCATGGCGCTCCTGTTCCTGATCATGCTCACAAGCTCGATCTGCCTTCTTCTTCCTTCCTCCCGCAGGTGGCTATGCTGACTCCCTTTCGCCGATCCCGGAGAACGCGTCCGGGAAAAAACGCCCGCCGCGTGCTGGAAGAAAAACACCTTGTCCTGCCCGGCTCCGACCTGTCCTTTCTTTTCCAGCGCGACGGCTGCCGCACCCTGCGCATGACTATCAGGGCGGACGGCTCGGTGACTGTCAAGGCTCCCGCCCGTCTCCCGATGGAAGATGTTTTCTCCTTCGTGCGTTCCCGCCTCGACTGGGTGCGGACCAAAAGAGAATTTTTCGCCCTGCACCGCGGCGAGCCAGCCCCGGCGCGCGAAGGCGAACGCGTGCTTTTTCTGGGCAGACCCTTTATCATCCGCGCCGTTTCTGCCCAACGAAACGCGCGCGCCAGACTCACCGGAGGCGCGCTGGAATTGCCATGCCTGCGCCAGGGAAACGACGAACAACGCGCGTCGCGCGCCGTGGAACGGGCCTTCCAACGCTGGAGACTTGACGCGGCAAAGCTTATTCTGGGACGCCGTCTTGCCCGTCTGGAACGGACGGCACGGCGCGTTTTCGGCGATGAAGCCGGCGTTTCCTCCCTCACCGTACGCTCGCTCAGACGCCGCTGGGGCAGCTGCTCCGTCCGGGGAGACATCACCCTCGCCGCGCAGCTCATCGCCATGCCTCTGCCTCTCATCGACTATGTGCTGTGCCACGAACTCTGCCATCTTCGGGTCATGAATCACGGCCCGATCTTTCACGCGCTTCTCCTCGCCCTTCTGCCGGACGCCGAACGCAGAAAACGCCTCATTCACATTTGGGGACTGGAGCACCCGCGCTAGTCCGTTTTCCCGCCAACGACCGACAAGAAAAATTCCGCCTTTTATCGCTCCGGAATCGTCACAAAAAACGACGGAAAAGCCGCCGAGACACCCCGCAACGCCTCTCTCCCATATTAACAAGAGACATCTTTTTGCGTATTCTGCAGGCAAAGCATTCTGTCACCTCTGTCCTTCTCTGGAGACGCACCATGGCTCTTGACCCCCAGGCGGGCAAGCTTCCCCGCCCCGACCAGCTTACCGACATTCCCGCCCTCATTTCCTCCTACTACACCTACGAACCCACGCCCGACATTCCGGAGCAGGCCGTCAGCTTTGGCACGTCGGGCCATCGCGGCTCTTCGCTTCGCACCAGCTTCAACGAAGCCCACATTCTCGCCGTCACGCAGGCCGTGTGCGACGTGCGCAAGGCCGAAGGCGTCACCGGTCCCCTCTTTCTGGGCAAAGATCCCCACGCCCTCTCCGAACCCGCATGGCGCACCGCGCTGGAAGTGCTCGCCGCCAACGGCGTGGTGACCATGGTGCAGACCGGCCATGGCTACACGCCCACGCCCGCCATTTCCCACGCCATCCTCAGCTGGAACCGCCAGTCCACGGCCACCGCCGACGGCATCGTCATCACGCCTTCCCACAATCCTCCCCAGGACGGCGGCTTCAAGTACAACCCCCCGCACGGCGGCCCCGCCGACACCACGCTCACCGCGCGCATCCAGGATCGCGCCAACCAGCTGCTTGAAGACGGCAACAAGGACGTGAAACGCATCAGCCTGTACAAAGCCCTGCGTTCCGGCCTCGTGCAGGATCACGACTACGTTTCTTGTTATGTGAACGATCTGCGCAACGTCATTGATTTTCCCGCCATCGCCGGTGCGGGACTCAAACTGGGCGTGAATCCCCTCGGAGGCGCGAGCCTCGCCTACTGGGAACCCATCGCGGAGACCTATCGTCTGAACATCGAGAACACCAACAATCAGTACGATCCCACCTTCCGCTTCATGCCCCTCGACCACGACGGCAAAATCCGCATGGACTGTTCTTCGCCTTACGCCATGGCCGAGTTGCTGAAGCTGAAAGACCGCTTTGACATCGCCTTCGCCTGCGATCCCGACTCCGACAGACACGGCATCGTCACGCCCGAAGGACTCATGAATCCCAATCACTATCTTTCCGTGGTCGTGGACTTTCTCATCCGCGACAGTCAGAACGGCTTCCGCAAACAATGGCGTCCCGACGCGGTCATCGGCAAAACCGTGGTCACGAGTTCCATGCTCAACCGAGTGGCCGAATCGCACGGTCGCAAAGTCATGGAAGTGCCTGTGGGATTCAAGTGGTTCGTGCCAGGACTCCATTCCGGCACCTGCTGTCTCGGCTGCGAGGAAAGCGCGGGCGCGTCCTTCCTGCGCGCCGACCGTCTGCCATGGAGCACCGACAAGGACGGTCTCATCCTGTGCCTGCTGGCCGCGGAAATCACCGCCAAAACCGGCAAGAATCCCTCTCAGCTCTATCATGAACTTGAAGAAAAGTTCGGCTCGCCCATATACCGCCGCATAGACTCTCCCATGACGCCGGAAATGAAGGCCGCCTTCAAGACCATTTCCCCTGACGACGTGACCATGACCGAACTGGCCGGTTCTCCCGTCAAGGCAGTGCTCACCAAAGCTCCCGGCAATAACGCTCCCTTCGGCGGACTGAAGATCGTCACTGACGACGGGTGGTTCGCCGTGCGACCTTCCGGCACCGAGCCCATCTACAAACTGTACATGGAAGACTTCAAGGGTGAGGAACACTTCCAGGCCATGCAGGAAGAAGCGCAGGCGTTTCTGGCTGGTCTGGCCAACGCGTAGTGCTGCGCATAAAAAATAAAACAGGCGGCTTTCTCTGTAGCGGGGAAAGCCGTTTTTTGTTTGCCTGCCTTCCGTATGAAACGTCCCAAGGCCGCTTCGTTTTCGACGTCGCGGAGTCTGACGCGACAAGGGGAGACACCGTTTTTTGTCAACGCTCCATTTCCTCCGACCGGAAAATAACCGCGTTGATCAATAGTTCCAATCAGTCTGGACAGCTCTTTTTTAGCCGGGCACGCTCTCCATTTCGACGCAACGCGGCGATGAGGCAACAGCGTTGTCGTTCGACAAAACCGCTTTCTCGAGCGCACGCCGCCGCGACGTCGAAAAACACGCGCTCTTCACAACAACAGCACAGTCGTTTCTTGGCGCTTCTTCTCTGGATAGGAACGGAAAAACGCTCTGTCGCTCCCTTTCGTCATAGATGCTGTCTCCTGTCAGATGTTTTATTCACTTGTCATATCACATTATATCGACGCGCTTCTTTCCTCCCTTTGGCGCCAGTACAATGACACTGCGTGCCGAATATGGCATCCAAGTCTGTTTTTTCTGCTTGTCATTGTCTTTTAACTTTACTTTCGCAGAGCTCTTTCCGTAGAAAAAATACTAATAAAAGCCTCTGGTTCACGATTAATTTCTTTTTTCACAAGACCGTTTTTCCCTTGTGCGGCAATATTTTTCCGTGATAGGCTAAACAGCCTGCGCCGCCCCTGTTCCCTGAGCGGCGCGCATCGCCGGAGCGACTTTCGCGCGAAACGTCAGGCGGCCGTCATCCGATTTCAACGACCGCTTCACCACGCCGAGAGTTCTTTTCCGACAGAGCCGGATGGCCTGAACGATATCATTCAAGGCGAATCCGCGTCAGGAGAAACAAGGAATGCCCGTCAGCAGAAACGCCATGCTTGCCAAGCTCAACGACGCCTACGCCGTCTATTTCGACGCGACGCCCGTCGACGAACGCACGCCGGCTCTGGCCGCCTGCTATGCCTTCCACTCCACCGACGAATGCTTTGTTCTGTCGAAAAAGGTCAAACTCTGGCGCGCGGAAATCAACGAATTCGTGTATGTCTTTTCCATTCCCGAGTTAAGCGCGGACGTCTACGATACATGCCGGGGGAAGGCTCTAGAGCTTGGCATGGCGCAGATACGTCCGCATATCGAACACAGATCGTCCTTCATTACCGCTCTTTTCATCTGCGACAGCGTGACCGAAGAAGCGGCGAGGGCCGTAAAAAAAACGCGCCATCACAAGGACTTTCTGTTCTCGTTCCACGGGTGGATGGATTTCAGGGCCGCCGCCCTGGATCTTTCTACCGGAGTCGTGGCCGCCAACCGGGCGGGTCGGGAACTTGAAAACTTCATACGCGGAAATTTGGGGAAGTGCTAACTCAATTGAGGAGGAATTAAATTGAGTTCCGTTGTCATTCTTCTCGGAGGATTCGCCTGCCTTATCGCTGGCTATATCTTCTACGGCTCATGGCTGTCCAAACAGTGGGGCGTGGACGAAAACAGACCCACTCCCGCCATCACCATGCAGGACGGCGTGGACTACGTTCCCGCCAAGACGCCCGTTCTTTTCGGCCATCATTTTTCGTCCATCGCCGGCGCCGGCCCCATCAACGGCCCCATCCAGGCGGCCTTTTTCGGCTGGCTGCCCTGCTTGCTGTGGATCATCATAGGCGGCATTTTCTTCGGCGCCGTGCATGACTACGGCGCGCTGTTCGCTTCCATCCGCCACAAGGGCGAATCCATCGGCGAAGTCATTTCCCAGAACATCGGCGTGCGCGCCAAGCGTCTGTTCATCGTCTTCGCGTATCTGGCCCTGCTGCTCGTCATCGCGGCGTTTGCCTCCATCGTGGCCAGCACTTTCAACGGCTTCGCTCCCGACGGCTCCCACATTTAAGCCAACGGTTCCACCGCCACCATTTCCCTGCTGTTCATTCTTATGGCCGTGGTGTTCGGCTTCTGCGTTTACCGTAAAAACATGCCTCTGTCCGTGTGCACCGTCATCGGCATCATCGTACTGGTGGTGTGCATCATCATAGGCCTCAAGTGCCCCATCTATCTCCATGGCGATACCTGGATGTACATCATCGGCGTCTACATCTTCGTGGCTTCCGTCACGCCGGTCTGGATTCTGCTCCAGCCGCGCGACTACCTCAGCTCCTTCCTGCTGTACGCCATGATGATCGCGGCGGTCATCGGCGTGTTCGCCGCCAACCCCACGCTCAATCTTCCCGCCTTCGTCGGCTTTGAAGTGAACGGTCAGTACCTCTTCCCCGTGCTCTTCGTCACCATCGCCTGCGGCGCCATTTCCGGCTTCCACTCCCTGATCTCCTCGGGCACCACGTCCAAGCAGCTGAACAGCGAGAAGAACGCCAAGATCATCGGCTACGGAGCCATGCTCGTGGAATGCGCCCTCGCCATCGTGTCGCTCATCACCATCGGCTACATCTACTCCAAGGCCGGCGCCGACGCCTTCAAAATGCCTCCCACCGCCGTCTTCGCGCGCGGCATTTCCGAAATGCTCGCCGTAGTGGGCTTCTCCAGCCCCGAAGCGCAGAAGACCGCCTACGGTCTGCTTATCCTGTCCGTGTCCGCCTTCTGCCTGACCTCTCTCGATACCGGCACCAGACTCGCCCGCTACATGTTCACCGAATTCTGGCTGAACCCCGGCGAAACCCCTGAAACCGTCACCGGCATCCGCAAGCTGCTCTGCAACAAATACCTCTCCACCGGATTCACCGTCATCGTGGGCATTGCCTTCGGCATGGGCGGATGGTCCAAGGTGTGGCCTCTGTTCGGCGCGTCCAACCAGCTGCTCGCCGGTCTGGCCCTTCTGGCCGTGGCCGCCTGGCTCAAAAATGCGGCCCGCAATCACAAGATGTTCATCTTCCCCATGATGTTCATGATTCTTGTGACCCTCACCTCCCTGGCCCTCACCTTCAAGGATAAGATCCTCGTCATCGCGTCCGGCAAGGGCGATCTGTTCGCGGCCTACCTGCAGGCCGGCCTCGCCGCCATCCTGTTCATTCTCGCCATCTTCCTTGTGCGTGAGGCTCTGCCCGTGCTCACCGGCAAGAAGCGCGCCGCCTAGTTCCCTCTTATCTTAACTTCTTCGCAAGGCGCGGCCGTGAGGCCGCGCCTTTTCTTTTTCTCCGCTTCCCGCTACATTTCCCCTCATGAACATGCCCGTCGAATCCTCGTTCCCCGCTCTTCTCGAAGCCCTCTCCTCCCATAACCGAGCCATGCTCGTGGCGCCTCCCGGTTCCGGAAAAACCACGCGCGTCCCTCTTCTGCTCATGAAGCGCATGGAAGGCGCCATTCTCATGTTGGAACCGCGTCGGCTCGCCGCGCGCTCCTCGGCCCGGCACATGGCTTCGCTGCTGGGCGAACGCGTGGGCGAACGCGTGGGCTACCGCGTGCGTCTGGAAAGCCGCGTCAGCCGGGAAACGCGCGTGGAAATCATCACCGAAGGCATACTCACCCGACGTCTCGTGGCCGACCCCGAACTCTCCGGCGTGTCCTGCGTCATTTTTGACGAATTCCATGAACGTTCGCTGCAGGCCGACACCGCCCTAGCCCTCTGCCTAGAAGCGCAGGAAGCCCTCCGCCCCGATCTGCGCATTCTCGTCATGTCGGCCACGCTGGACGCGGACGAACTTTCCGCCCTGCTGTCGCCCTGTCCCGTCGTGCGAGCCGAAGGCAGAATGTGGCCCGTGGATATCCGCTACGATCCCTGTCCAGCCGGTTCCGGCGGCTTCGGCACTTTTTCCGGAAAAGAGGCTCTGCTCTCCCATGCGGCGACGGTGACGCGACGCATGCTCAACGAAGAACAGGGATCCGCGCTTGTGTTTCTGCCCGGTCAGGGAGAGATACGTCGCGTTGCGGAAATGCTGACGAATCTTCCTCCCGACGTGACGCTGCGTCCGCTCTACGGCGATCTTTCCGCCGCCGAGCAGGACGCCGCCATCGCTCCCGCGACTCCAGGACAACGTAAGGTGGTGCTCGCCACCTCCATTGCGGAAACCAGCCTCACCATTGAAGGGGTGCGCGTGGTGATCGACTGCGGACTGACCCGCAGTTCCCGTTTTTCTCCGGCCACGGGCATGAGCGCGCTCGTCACGGGACGCGTCACGCAAGACGCCGCCGATCAGCGCGCCGGACGCGCCGGACGCGTGGAACCAGGCGTCTGCGTGCGGCTCTGGCATGAAGGTGAAACGCTGCTTCCCTCGCGTCGCCCGGAAATTCTGGACGCCGATCTCGCGCCTTTTCTTCTCGACGTTCTGGCCTGGGGTTCCATGCCTCAGGAACTGCCTCTGCTGACGCCGCCCCCCGACGCGTCGCTTGCGCAGGCGACGCGGACGCTGGACCTTCTGGGCGCGCTGCGACGCAAGGACGGTCGACTCGCCCTTTCCCCGCACGGCGAACGGCTGGCCCGTCTGCCGCTTCATCCGCGTCTGGCGCACATGGTGCTCCAGTCCGGGGAACATCTGCCGCTGGCCTGCGCGCTCGCCGCGCTTGCGGAAGAACGTTCCTCCGGCCCCGGCTGCGACGTACGCCCCCGCCTGGCGGAACTGCGGAGCTCCTCCCGCCTCCGTCGAGCCGCGGAACAAATACTCGCCCTGTGCGACCGGAAGCGACCGCTGTCTCTGCATGACGTCTTTGACGACGAAAACAGCGCGGGAGCCATGCTTTCCCTGGCATGGCCGGAACGCATGGCTCAGAGACGAGAACGCGGAAAATTCCGTCTGGCTTCCGGACGCGGCGCGGAACTTCCACTGGAAGACGCTCTGGCCGACGCCGAATATCTGGCCATCGCCGCCATGGACGGCGGGACGCAGGGCACGGGACGCATTTATCTCGCCGCGCCCCTCGATCGAAACGAGCTGGAAAGGCTGCACGGCGATCTTCTTCATCGAGAGGACGTCGTTCGCTGGGACGAACGCTCCGAAGCCGTTCTTGCCCGAAGGCGCACCATGCTCGGCAGCCTTATTCTGGACGACTCCCCCCTCCGGGGCGAAAATCTTCCCGCGGACGAGACCATGCGGGCCGTCGTGGAAGGCGTCGCGCGCCTCGGCCTCGCCTGTCTGCCGTGGACGGAAGAACTGCGTCAATGGCAGGCCCGCGTGCTGCTCATGCGACGCGTGGACGGCGACGCCTGGCCCGACGTGAGCGACGCCGCTCTTCTGGCCGCGCTGCGCGCCGATCCGCTGGACAACTGGCTGTCTCCCTGGCTCGCCGGCGTGACCAGACGCTCGCAGTTTTCGTCCATCCCGCTGGACAAGGCCCTGCGCGCGCTGCTTCCTTTCGCGCTGGTCAGACGCCTCGATCGTGAAGCCCCCGAAAGCGTTCAGGCTCCTTCCGGCTCCTTCGCCCGTATCGACTACCTGCCGGAAGGCGGCCCCGTCATGGCCGTAAAGCTTCAGGAAATGTTCGGACAGGAAGATACCCCCTCCGTCTGCGGAGGCAGATGCCCCCTCACCGTGCATCTGCTCTCTCCGGCGGGACGTCCGCTTCAGGTCACGCGCGATCTCGCGGGATTCTGGCGCGGAGCCTACGCCTCCGTGCGCGCGGAAATGCGAGGTCGCTACCCCAAGCACCCCTGGCCTGAAGACCCGCTGACCGCGCAGCCCACCCGGAAAACGAAAAAAGCTCTGGAAAGGGGGTAGCGCATGGAATTCAAGGTCGGAGATCTTGTGATCAATCCATCCATGCCAACGTGGGGCGCGGGAGAAGTGCTTGCCGTCGCCGACGGCAAGGTCATGGTGCGTTTCCAACGCCACGGCGTGCGCAAAATGGCGGCGTCCTTCCTGGCCATGGCCGACACCGGAGAATGTCCGGAGCCGCCGGCGCAGCAAAAAAGCGCGCCGCGCCCTCCCGTTTCAGAGAAAAAAAACGCCACGGCACGTTCCGCCGATCCCCGGAACGACGCAACCTCCGGCAAGACGGATCTCATCGCGCAGGCCATGGCTATGCTGAGCGATAAAAAAAACGAACCGGACAGTGCCCTTGCCGAAGCGGAACGCGCCGCTGACTTTAAGGCCGACGCCAAGAAAAAAGCCGAGGAAGACAACACGCGCCGCAGAAACGCGGCCATACTCCGCTTCTGGCGGGATGCGGAAGTATTTCTCATTCCGGAGGTGCCTCGCTCCTCAAAGCCGCCCGTCACAAACGCGCGCCGCTGGGAAACCGTTTCCGCCAGCCTGCCCGTCTGGAGCGTAGCCGGGGACAAAAGCGACGCATCCTCTCCTTCCGCCTTGTCCGGGGCGGCCGCAAAACTCGGCGAACTTCCGTGGTTCAAGCCGCTCCCCACGGGCTTTGTCGCGGCATGGCACATCGTCTATCTCGGCGTGCTGCCCCGGCAGCGGCTTTCCGACCTCATTCTGGAAAAAACGGGAAGCCGTCCCGAACATCCGGAGGAGCCAGGGCTCGGCGACGGCTGTCTTGCCGCCGTGGTGCTGGATCTCGCGGGCGTGCCCGTGCCGGAAAGCTACGTTCCGGCGTCTTTCGTTCCCGGCCTTGCCCGCTGTCTCGCGGGCAAGAGTCTCGATCAGCTTCCTCTCGACATGCTGAAGATGCAGTCCGATTTCGACAGGCGGAGAAGCGCGCTGGCCGAACCTTTTCGCGGACCGTGGATTCAGGAGGAAATAGAAAGACTTTTCGCCATGATGCAGGTGGAGGGAGAAGAAGCCCGCATTGTGACGCGTTCCGTGTATTTCCGCCCCGACCCCAAAGGAAGACGCCTCGACGACGTGCAGAACGATCTGCTCAACTCCTTCTATCTGCCGGATCTCGACCGTCTGCTGGCGCTGTCCGGCGCGGGCTTTCGGGGCGCGTTCGCCCGCTACCTGGACGGCGACAAACAAACGCTCCGCCGCATCGACGTGCTGGCACCGGGAGAAGAAAGCCGTCTGGCGAAAGAACGCGCCCTGTCGCTCGACCGTCTTCCCGCCGGACGCTGGCCCTTTCCGCCGGAACGACATCTTCTTCCGGCGCAGCTTGCCGCGGTCACGGAAATTCTGGGCGGCGAGCTGACGGCGGTGAACGGCCCGCCCGGCACGGGCAAAACAAGACTGCTGTGCGACGTCGCGGCGGAACTCGTGGTGCGCCGCGCCGAACGGCTCGCCGCGCTGAAGCAGCCCTTTGAAGCGTTTGCGACATCGTCTGGAGACTTTTATCCGCTGCGTCGAGACATCATGCGCGGCACATGCATGGTTGTCGCAAGCAGCAACAACGCCGCCGTGGAAAACGTCACCCGCTTTCTGCCTTCGGAAGAGTCCGTCTGTCGCGAGGCGTTCCCCGAAGCGTCCTACTTCCCCGAAGTGGCCGCCGCCGTGGACGCGGCCTTCACCCCCGCCGACGACGCGCCTCTTCGACCCGTCTGGGGCCTGCTCGCCGCCGTGCTCGGTTCCGCATGGAACTGCGAACAATTTGCGCGCGCGTTTTTCTGGGGATTCCGAGACGCCGAACGGCATATCGCTCTGCCCGGCATGAAACAGACGCTGGACGAATTCCGCGATTACGAGGCCAAGCAGCGAGCCCGCGAGCAGTGGAAGGAGGCAAAACGTGACTTCCTGGCCACAGCCGCCGAGCTAAAACGACGCAAGCGAACTCTGGCTCTGCGCGCGGAAGGAAAAAACGACATTCCCACTCCGGAACGCGAGGAAAACGCCCTGATCGGACAGCTGATCGAGCTTATGGAGCAAAGTCGCGTGCTGCGAGCCTCGGCTCGGGAAGAGGACAAGGCCGCGCTGGAGCTCGCCGAACGTCTGGCAAGTCTGGAAAGCCTGGCCAGGAAAGCGCAGGAAGAAACGCGGAAAAAAGAACGCGACGACGAAACGTTGCGCTTTCCCTGCCGCGCCTTCTGGAACGACCCTGACTGGCAGCTCAAAAGCGTATGGAACGACGAAACGCTGGAACGGCTGCGTTCACGACTCTTTGTTCAGGCCCTGCGCCTGCACGAATGGACCATCAAATCCTGCGCGCGGGAATGTTCGGTCAACGCGGGCGCGATCGCTCGATATCTGCAGGGCGCGCCCGTGGAGGACGCCGATCCCGCCGATGTCTGGAACGCGCTTTTCTTCATGGTGCCTGTGGTCTCATCCACGCTGGCGTCGTTCGGCCGACTGTTCTCCGGCATGACGCAGGGATCGCTGGACTGGGTGCTGCTTGACGAAGCCGGTCAGGCCACGCCCCAAAGCGCGGCCGGCGCGCTATGGCGCGCGGCGAAAGCCGCGGTCATCGGCGATCCGCAGCAGATAGAGCCTGTGGTTCCGCAACCCGCGGCCCTGCTGAACACCTTGCGTTCCCGGCAGGAACGGGAAGGAATAACGCTTGCGGACTGGTCTCCTGAAACGCAGTCGGCCCAGACGCTGGCGGATCGCGGCGCGCGTCTCGGCGCATGGATGGAAAGCGCGGGCCGCCGCGCGTGGACAGGATATCCGCTGCGAGCGCATCATCGTTGCGCCGAACCCATGTTCAGCATAGCCAACCGCATCGCCTACGACTGCCAGATGACGCAGGCGCGGACGGCGTTTCCCGAAGCGCGCTCCCCGCTGGGATCGAGTTGCTGGTTCCACGTCACCGGTCGGATGGCCGACGACCAGCTGGTGCCGGAAGAACTCGCCTGCCTGCGCGCCTGTCTGCTCCGTTTTCAGGAGGAATGGCCGACGTTGATCTCTCAGGACGATGCGCGGGAAGCCTCCGCGTTCGTCATTTCGCCCTTCCGCAAGGTGGCGTGGCATTGCCGCTCGCTGCTTCGTTCCATGCGTATTTCCGAAACGCGCGTGCGCTGCGGCACCATTCACACCTTTCAGGGAAAAGAAGCCGATATCGTGTTCCTCGTGCTCGGTTCCGCGCCCGGTCAGGCCGGCTGGGGCAGCAGACAGTGGGCCTCGCGCACGCCGAATATGCTGAACGTGGCTCTCACACGCGCCCGATCGCTTTTCTACGTCATCGGCAACCGTCTCGACTGGCGCAGGCACCCCTTTTTCGACGTCCTTTCGGAAGAGCTTCCGGCCAGGAAACCTCCCCTGCCCTGAACTCAGTCCGACTCCCTCCACGTCCCCCGATTGCAGGGAAACACCGCCACGAACTTTCCGGCGACGCGCGCCTTGCTTATAACGTCGCGCGTGCCCCGGGACAGCCCGTCCCAGAACGCCGCAAGGGCGTCGACCCGGTTTACGATCTCCGTGTTGCGGAGGGGGCCGGCCTTTCTGCCGTGTCTTTGCCAGTCCGCGGCGATGACGACAAAGGGCAATCCGTGACGGGCGGCAAAACGCGCGGCCAGAGAATCCGCGCCCCGAGCCCCGCCGGAAATGACGACCTCAATATCCTCAACGCAAAACGTCTGGAGCAAACAACGCTCCATCCACGGATAATCCCGGAAATCCCGCGAACCCACGATCGCCAGCTTCATGTTCTCTCCGACGCGCGAAAAATGGACATCCGATCCGTCCCGCGACAGCGGACACGGCCCAATAAGCATACGAAAAGCGCGGCCGAGCGGCAACCGCTTGATTTCAAGCCGCGCCAAGGCAATAATAAAAACGCTTTCCCGCAGGGAAGCCAACCTGAACCGTGAGGCCCGTTATGCCTGAACCGCTTTATCTCGATCCTGAACTGGCCGCCAAGGCCGACGCTCTTTTCCGTGAACTGGGACTAGACCTCTCCCTTGCCGTGCAGCTTTTTCTGCGGCAGTCCCTGCGGGAGCGAGGTCTGCCGTTCACCTTGCGCCTCACCGATCCGGATCGGCCGGCGTCGACCGGACCTAATCCCGTCGAACAAGAAAACGAAGCCACCCCCTCTTGCGTTGACGCCGAAGACGCCTCTCCGGACGCTATGGAAACGACGCCCCCCGAAGAGCGGGAATCGACGGTCTTCGCGTTCTCTGGTCCGACGGACGGAGAACAGCCTTGCGAACGCCCTGAAGAGTCTGAAATTCCCAATGCGGCGGATCAAAAAAACGACGCCCTCGCCCAGCGCAAAGACGACGCGGAAGCTCAGTCGAAATCCGGAGCGGATACCGACGTTCACACTGAAAACGAGGGCGGAGAACTCCGGCAGGCCTTTCTCAACGCCCGCCTCATCGGCGCGCCGCTCCGCCGCGTCCGTTCCCTGAACCGCCTTTACTCCATAGGAGAACCCAACGATCACGTGCAGGGATGGCGCGAAGTCTATGTGTCCGGCGACGAACCTTTCGCCCTTGACTTCGGTTCGGTGCGCGTGGAACTGGGCTTTCATGGAGGCGGCAGCCTGCGCATGATGGACGGCAGACTGCCCGACGCCGTGCTGGAAGCGGACGCCGTGTATCCTCGCGATCTCAGCGCGGTGTTTTCTTCGGTCATCGGCCAACGTCTGGTCGACGTGTCTTCCTCCAGACTCTGGAATGAAGGACGCGAACGGGAACAGCTCTGCCTGCGTTTCGCCAACGGTTGCGCGTTGAACTTCGCTCCGGGCGGAGACTGGTGCGCGCTGTGGCTTACCGACGCCCATGGCGCGGTCATGTTCGCTCCCGAAGCCGTATGGCTGCGCGTTCTGGACGACAGAACCCGCAACGGTCTGCGCTGAAAAGACTCCTCCCGGCGAACCCGGAACGAACGTCAAACGTACCGGCATCCGCGTCATGACGGCTCGAATCAAACAAGATTTCGAGCTGTTGGCCGCATCGTCGCCGTCCGCGCCTCTCCTGACGCGCGGTTGACCATACCCTTAAGGACGTCCTTTCCCCACCACAAGGGATCAGACGCCCGTTCCATTGACCGCTCCGCGATAAACGGGTATTTGAGAGAGACTCTACCCCCGCAAAGGATCCGCTATGGAAAAAAATTTTGCAGAAATGGAACGCAAGTTCTCCGAATATCTCAAGCAAAAAGGCCTTCGCGTCACGCCGCAACGCCTGAAGATACTGGAGGCCTTTCTGCACGCCAACGACCATGTGTCCATGGAAGAGCTTTTTCTTCTGGTGCGCGCTCAGGACAACACCATCGGTCAGGTCACGGTGTACCGCACGCTCAAGTTGCTCTGCGAGGCCGGCCTCGCTTCAGCCGTGAACTTCGAGGAAGGCATGGTGCGTTACGAACCCCTGGGCATGCATCATCACGACCATCTGGTCTGTGAAAAATGCGGCAAAAAAATAGAATTCGTCAACGACGCCATTGAAAATCTCCAGGAAAAAGTCTGCCGCGTGCACGACTTCATTCCCACGTCGCATCACATGGTGCTCTACGGCATCTGTCCCGAATGCCGAAAAAAGGCCTGACCATGGAAAAGCTTTCCGTCTCCACCCACGCGCGGGAAGAAATGCTGAACGTCACCGACATGTTGCGCGACGCCGTCGCCCGACGCGGATGGCGGGACGGCGCGCTTGTAGTCTTCTGTCCCCACACCACCTGCGGACTTACCGTCAATGAGGGCTTCGATCCCGACGTCGCCTACGACATGACCCGCTTCTTTCACGATCTCGCTCCCAAAGACAGCGGATTCCGACACGCCGAAGGCAATGCGGACGCCCATATCAAGGCCAGCGTTTTCGGCTCTTCCGTGCAGCTCATCGTGGAAGAGGGACAACTCATGCTCGGCGTCTGGCAGGCCGTCTGGCTCTTTGAAGGCGACGGGCCCCGCACCAGACAGCTCTGGCTTAAATGGCTTAATGCCTGACGTTCTCCCTCATCCGAGCGCATGATTCCCGTTGCCGACAAGAAAACTTAGGGGACAGTCCACGGACGTTCCCCGCGTTCCGGCGCGGGAAAAATGTTTTCCCGCGTCGAACGCAAGGCCGCTTCTCCGGAATTATCCCTGCGTCTTACGACAATAGCCGCCCGGCAGACCTTCAGGACTCAACACCAGCTGCCAGAGCTGTATGCTCCGCGCGCGAAAAGCCCCGGCGCAGGACAACAGATAATAGCGGTACATACGACGCTGCCGTTCCGTGCAGGTAAACGCCCCGGACTGGAATCCACGTTCAAAGTTCTCATACCAGGCCATAAGCGTCTTGTCGTAGTCCACGCCGAAATTCTGCCAGTCTTCCAGAATGAAATCCTTCTCCAAAGCGTCCACCAGCGTGGAGGGTGAAGGCAGAATGCCGTTGGGAAAAATATAGTGCGTCAGCCACGGATCCGCGCCGGCACCTACTCCCAACGCGCCGTTGCTGCCTATGCTGTGCAGCAGGAAAAGCCCCCCAGGCTTCAGACAGTTTCTGACGACATCCATAAACGCGCCATAATTGCGTCTGCCCACATGCTCAAACATGCCCACAGACACCACTCTGTCCCACGAGCCTCGCAGGCTGCGATAATCCATAAGCTGAAAATCCACGTCCGCTCCGGAAGAAGCCGCCTTATCCTGAGCGAACGCCAGCTGTTCCCGCGATACCGTGACGCCCGTCACCTGAACGCCGTGCTCCTCCGCCATGTGCAGAGCGAGCGTTCCCCAGCCGCAACCTATGTCGAGAACCGTCATGCCCGGTTGCAACGCCAGCTTGCGACAGATCATTTCCATCTTGTTCCGCTGCGCCTCGTCCAGGCCTTCCGCGCCCGTCATTTCCACATCTTCCCAGCGGCCGCAGCTGTACTGCATGGTGGGGCCGAGCATGGCTCGAAAAAGCGCGGGATCGGTATCGTAATGGGCTCGGGCCACCATAAAAGCCCGGGCGCGACTCTGCAGATTGAATACCGCATGCGCCGCTTCCGTCAGCCAGAACGGAAGATTGCGGGTAAGAGCCTGCTCCAGACGCGCCCTCAACGCCCGGCAGAACATGGCGTCCATCGCCTCACAATCCCACCAGCCGTCCATATAGGCTTCGCCCAGTCCCAGCGTTCCCTGCTTGAGCACTCTCGCGTACAACGCGTCATTGTGCACCTGAATGTCCCACGGCCTGTCGCCGTTGATGCGGATGTCAGCCTTTTCCGCAAGTTTTTGCACCAGTTCCCGTGCCTGCATGAAATTCTCCTTTTTTCCCGCAACTTAACGGAAACGCGACGCGTCCGCCATGATAGAGCGTTCTTTAAGGAAAATGCTAACGGGAATCGCGTTCGTCATCCCCGCTCAAAGCCGGACGAAGGCGCATTTTTACTTGAACTCAAAGGCGAAACCATGCTTCAATGCCTTCATCCCTCCCATTCTTCTTCCAAACGCCGCAAACCTCCCGCCACGGAGTTTTCATGGCTCTTCCGACATACCTTCCTTCTCCCTCCCGCATGCCTGGCATGATCGCGCTGGCGGCGGGAGCGTCGCTCACGCTGGCAGCCGTCGTCAACTTTTTCGCCTGGAACTGGCACGCTCTTTCGGGAACGACGCGCTTTTCTCTCGCCGGAGGAGGCGCGCTTATGAGCCTGGCTCTCGCCCTTGCGGCCGAGCGGAAACGTCATGACGCCGCATCCTCCATCGCGCTGTTCTCCGCCGCGCTCTTTACGGGATTGTTCTGGACGGTCTTCGGACAAGTCTTTCAAAGCGGCGCCACGACGCGGGAATTCTGTCTCGCCTGGGCCGTGACCACGGCGCCTATTTTTCTGCTTCGCCGCACCGCTTTGCTGTGGAACCTGCTGGTTCCGCTGCTCATCGCGGCCGTCTGCGCCTCCCCTTTGATCGAACAGCGGGATGCCTTCCGCACAACGCATCTTCTCGCGCCGCTCCTTGTCGCCGCGGCGAGCTGCGCCATAGCTCTGCTTCCGCCCTCAACGCTTCGCCGCGCTCCCGGACTGAACGCGTGGCTACTTCTGCCGCTTACGATTCTGCTTGCCATGGCGACCGCGCTGTGCAGCCTGCATATCCTCTTTACGTCGCTCCAGTACCATCCTTCCCTGGCGGAATCCCTTGCGGGGCCGGTCACATTCGCTCTTGTTCTCGTGCCCGCACTGCGCGCCCGCCACGCTCCAACGCTGTGCCTTCTGGCTCTGTGCGCCGTCATTCTGATGAACGTCGCTCTTTTTCGTTCGCTGGAACGCCTCGACGACGTGGAACTGGCGACCGCGTTCACCCTCGCCAACAGCGCGTGCGCCTTTTTTCTTGTCGCCACGCTGCCAAAATTCGCGCAGTGGAAAGAACGTCCGCGCCTGCGTCTGGCGCTTGCCCACGCGCCCGTCCTTCTTGGAGGATTTCTGGCCGCCCTTTCCCTCATCGCTCTGACGGCTCTCTTTTTCAACAACGTCGACTTTTCCACCACGCTCCTTTACGCCGGACTCGCCTACATGACGCTCGGCTCGCTGCTGTGGCGCGTGCGCGGAAAAAACACCTTCGTCGCCGTGCTCGGTTCCGTGCTCGTCACCGGCGGTTCCTTCTGCTTTCACATCGGCCTTCTCGAATACTCCGCCTTCGTCATTCTGGCATCCGTATGGGGCGCGGCCGCGATTCTCTACACGCTGCTGGACTACCCGCCGCTGCGTTTTTCCGCCGTATTCTGGGCCCTCGTTTCCACCATCCTGTTTCTCCCTTCCGTTCTCGCGCCAAACACTCCCGTCATCGTGTCCGTCTTCCTGGTCTGCTTTCTTCCGCTCTTCGCGGCTGCGGCGGATCGTTTTCCCCACGCCTTTCTGCGCCCGGCCGCCTTCGCCTGCCTTTGCGTCACGCTGCTGATCTCGCCCTCGTTTCCTCCGATCTCTCCTCTGCGCATAGACCTGGGCTCCATGGCGAAAACAATAACCGCCTCCATCGCCGTTCTGAATCTGGCCGCGCTGCTCTGGCGAAGCCTCCCTCCGCAAACAAGCCCCGCGTATCCAAAACCGACGGAACGCGCGGCGGCCGTTCTCGTCATGCTGACGCTCTGGCTTCTGAGCCCTCTGGAGCATCTGATCGCCATGAACCTTTTCTTCGCGGGACTCGGAAAGCGCGATAAGCCTGGGGCAAACGCCGCGGCGCACGCATCGGAGACAAGCTCATGCGACAAGCCCCTCATGCTTCTCGGCGTTCTTGCGCTGATAAGCAGCCTGTTCCTCTTTTACTATCTGACGGAACTGACCTTCCGAACCAAAATGACGGATATCGGCGTTCCGGGCCTCTGCCTGCTCTGCACCGGTCTGTGGATGGAACGCAGAACGCGCGACCTTGCCTCCACCGACGAGCGCGCCTCCGCTTCGCCTCCTCTCGCGAGACAGGCTCTGCCGTTCCTTCTGTGTTCCGTCGCGCTCGTCTTCCTTTTCGGCGCGGCCATCGCGGACAAAAAAGCCATCCTGCTGGAAGGACGCGACGTCATGCTTGCCCTGACGCCTCAAGATCCGCGAGCCTTCATGCTGGGTGACTACATGGCGCTCCGATACGACGTCGACAACCTGCTTCTTCCCAAGGACGAACCGGCCTGTCTGCCTCTGACCATGGACGAGTCCGGTCGAGCGACGGCCTCAAAGGATAACTTTCTGGAAGGCAACGACTGCGCGGACGCGCCCGTGCCGGCCCTGCGCGCGGAAAAGGATCCCTTCGGCGACACAAGACTCCGTCTGCCCCGCCGCTACTACTTCGAAGAAGGTCTCGGTTACCTCTATGAGAGCGCGGCCTTTGCCGTGCTGCGCTTCGACGGGACAAACCGCTTTCTTCTATGGGGACTCGCCGACAAAAACGGACGCCTGATCCGGCCCGAAAAAAACGCGCCTCCGTCCCGATGACGGGACAGAAACGCGAAATGAACCTGAAGACATTCGACATTTCCCGTTTCGGGAAACGGGCGTCTCCTCACGCGCCATTGAAATACTTCTCCGGGAACGACGCCGCATCCTGCATCTCGTTGATGAGACGGCAGGTGTGATAGCCATCGGCGACAGCGTGATTCACGGAAACCGACACCGGAAGGATCACGTTTTCGCCCCGCGTCTCGTACTTTCCGAACTTGACAAGCGGAGAAAAAAATTCGCTCTCCGCGTAGGAATCCTGGGCAAAATGGGTAAACGTCAGCCACGGCACGTTGGACACGGGACAAATGTTGGGCGGCTGCCCGTCGCGGGCCTTGATTTTTCCCGTCACATGGCGATAGCGCGCCATGTCATCCACCACCGTGGCGTAAAAACGGGGGAACTCCTCAAAATATTCGCTCCAGATATCCGTAAACGTCTCCGTCTCCGGATGGAACAGCGTATAGCATGGACAAAGCCAGTCCCAGAAACCGAGTTCGCGCCGTTCGTTGAAGGCCATGCGGAATTCCTCATGAGCGTTCACGGCCCGCATGACCGCGTACAGCATGACGGGAAAGAACTTCAGTCCCCGTTCCCTGCGAAAACGCTGAAGATTCGTGATATCGAGATCGGCCCCGATATTATACCGGCATTTGATGACGTTGAAGTAATAAT
>CALUUX010000003.1 GCA_944324085.1 uncultured Mailhella sp.
ACGAGGAAAAAAAGGGCGAATGACATCCATCTGAGCGGAAGAAAGGTAAAAAAGAATGGACATAGAAACCTCCATATCCATACTTATCCTTTTTTGACGTCATTGGAAGTAATGAGTCCTGAGCCTAGAGCATTTTCAGTTTGAAATGCTTCGCATTTCAAACCATACGGCCTGTCGTTTCGCGGAAAAAACGCGGTTTTTCCGCTCACTTTGGGCCGGGCGGCGCTGTGCCGCCGCCTCGCGTTTTGCCTTTTCAAAGGCAAAACGCTCTAAAAAACGCGCTGGGGGAGGGGTTGGGGGTCTGGGGGAAGGGGAACACCCTCTCGCGTTAGCAGAGGGGGTTCCCCTTCCCCCAGCCAATAAAACTACCCCTCTAGCGCTTGCGGACAAAGGGCGTAATGGCCTTGTCCGTGACCTTGATATGGTTAAGCAGCCAGTTCTTGAGGAAGGACAGGATATCGAAGCTGACGGTGGTGGAATCGCCGGACGCATGGGTAAAGCTGTCCACCTTGGCTTCAAATTCCCTGTGCTGGGCAAGGTGCTTGTCCTTGGCGCGGTATTCCTCAATGGGCATGAACAGGGCTTCTTCCGTGCGGAAGTGATTGCGGGCGTAATTGCGCAGGAGTTCGAGCAGTTCGCCCACGCGGGCCTGCCGCCCTTCGCGCATGGCGGCATGCAGGGCGTTGAGGTATTCGCAGAGCTGCTTGTGCTGGGCGTCCACTTCGGGCACGCCGATTTCCAGCTGAGGACTCCAGACCACGAAGGCGTCGGTATTTTCCGGCGGCAGCATGTCGTAGGAATCGGAAACCAGCGCATGCACAAGCATGTCCATGTCTTCCATGCCGCTGCGCAGCTGCAGCAGCGACGCGGAAAAGGTGTGCATGAGCTGTTCGGTTCTTTCGGCCACGGCGCGCATATCGTCCACAGCGCCGCTGGTGACGTTGCTGGCGTCGGCCTGTTCGGAAGACTTTTCGGCAATGAGCTTGAGACGCTGCGCCATGAGCTGGGCATCGGCCATAATGTCCTTCATGGTCACGCCCACCTTGCTGGCCTTTTCCGCGCCGCTGATGCTGGCCTCGGTGGCGCTTTCCACGGCTTCGAGGTTGGCGTGCGTGGATTCCTGAATGGAACGCACGGAATCGGCCACGCCCTTGGTGGCGTCCATGGTCTTTTCGGCCAGCTTGCGCACTTCGTCGGCCACGACGGCAAAACCGCGCCCGGCCTCGCCCGCGCGGGCGGCCTCGATAGCCGCGTTGAGGGCCAGCAGATTGGTCTGATCGGCCACGTCGTTGATCACGCTCATGACCTTCCCGATGCCCGAGGACTTGTCGTTGAGTTCGCGCATGGCCTCGCGCAGGGAGAGCATGGCCGCCTTGACGCCGTCAATGGCGTCCTGCGCCTCGCGGGATTCCTGCTCGCTGAGACTGGCCTTGTCGTAGGAGGAACGGGCGCTGTCCCAGACCTCGCGGGAGCTGTTCGACGAAACCTGCGCGGCTTCCACAATGGAATTCATGGCGGTCGTGGTGCTTTCCAGCCTGTCATGCTGCACCTGCACGCCCTTTTCCACGTCGCTGACCATACCGGCCAGCCCGCGCACATCCTCGGACAGACGGGAACATAAATCGCTTGCGCGCTGAAGCACGGCGGTACGCTGCTGCGCGTTTTTGTCGGCCATGCGCCGCGCGCTCTGCATCAGGTCGAGCCTGTTGTGATTTTCCAGCAGCTCGTCGCGCGTATGCTTCAGGTCATTGCGCAGGGCTGCGTTGTCGTGTTCCGCCTTCTCCACGCGCTGGAACAGGGCGTCGGCGGCTTCAAGCGGCGTCTGCCCGCCGGAGGCTCCCAGCTTTTCGGCCAGACGGGCATCCGCCCGCCGCAGGCCCAGCAGACCCGCCACCGCCAGGATGATCCCGACCGCAAGACCGGCCCCGGCCCACAATGCGCCCAGCCCGCCCAGGGCCCAGGCTCCGGCAGCGGCCCCGAACAGCGCCGCACCCAGACCAAACAGGAAAATGTGCATAGTTCTGTATTCTCCGTCCGTACCTTTCCGCCGGTCAGAACACGCGCCGCGTCCCGACCTCTTTCAAAAAAAAGGCCCCGTGCATGCGGCGCAGGCCCGTAAATCCGTTTTGCAGGTCCGCAACAGCCCGGCCGAAGTGAGCGGAAAAAACCACGCTTTTTCCCGCGAAACGACAGGCTGTCTAAAAAAGCTCTAGTAATTGCGGACAGGGATAGTATATCAGATTACGCGCTTTTTCGGCAAGGTTCAATTGAGCGCCCCGCCCCTCTTTTCAAAGATTCCCGCCGTTCTTATAGTAACGTCATGAAGACGCGCGTTTCCCTGCATAGCGGAAGACGACGCCGTGTCCGCCGGGCCGTCCCGCCCGGGGGGCCGCCCCCACGGGACGCGCCTCTGCCTGATGAAACGCGCTGCGTTTCAGACCATAGAGCCCGTCGCTTTGCGGAAAATTCGTTTCTCCGCCCGCTTCGGGCCGGGCGGCGGAGTGCCGCCGCCTCGCGTTCCGCCTTTTTGCAAAGGCAAAATGATTTATCGACAAAAAAACGAAAGTCTCGATACTAAGGAGCAATAACTGATGCAACACGGCTTTACGCTGCTGACGGAAAGGAAACTGCACGAAGCGGGCGGCGTGGCGCGACTCTGGCGTCACGACGTTACGGGCGCGCAGTTGCTGTCCATTGTCAACGACGACGAGAACAAATGCTTCGGCGTGACCTTCCGCACGCCCCCGAAGGATTCCACCGGCGTGGCGCACATTCTGGAGCATTCCGTGCTGTGCGGTTCCGACAAGTACCCGGTGAAGGAGCCCTTTGTGGAGCTGCTGAAAGGCTCGCTGCAGACCTTTCTGAACGCCTTCACCTTCCCGGACAAGACCTGCTACCCCGTGGCCAGCGCCAACCTTCAGGACTTCTATAATCTGATGGATGTCTACATTGACGCGGTGTTCCATCCGCGCATCAGCGAGGACATCTTCCGTCAGGAAGGCTGGCACGTGGAGGCCGAGAGCGCCGAGGGGCCGTGGTCCTACAAGGGCGTTGTCTACAACGAGATGAAGGGCGCGTATTCCTCGCCGGATTCGGTGCTGGCCGAACAGAGTCAGCAGTCGCTGTTCCCGGATACGCTGTACAGCCTTGATTCCGGCGGCAATCCCGAAGTCATTCCCGATCTGACCTACGAGGCCTTTGTCAATTTCCACCGCAGCTACTACCACCCGAGCAACGCCCGCTTCTTCTTCTGGGGCGACGACCCGGAAGAGGAACGTCTGCGCCGCATCAACGAGGCCCTGCAGGGCTATGAGCGCCGTCCGGCGGATTCCGACGTGCCGCTCCAGCCCCGCCTCGACACGCCCCGTCAGATTGAAGTCCCCTATGCCGCGGGCAAGGAAGAAAACCGCGCGCACATGACGGTCAACTGGCTGCTGGGCGAGCGCGCCGACGTGGAACAGGCGCTGATCATGGAAATGCTGGAGCATATCCTCGAAGGCATGCCCGGCTCTCCCCTGCGCCGCGCGCTCATTGCCTCGGGCCTTGGCGAGGACGTGACCGGCTGCGGCCTTGAGACGGATCTGCGCCAGATGTACTACTCGACCGGTCTCAAGGGGGTGAAGCCCGCCGACGTGCCCCGCGCCGAGCTGCTCATCTTCGAGACGCTGGCCGAGCTGGCGGAAACGGGCTTTGATCCCATGCTGGTGGAAGCCGCCGTCAACACGGTGGAGTTCGCCTACCGGGAAAACAACTCCGGGCGCTTCCCCCGGGGTCTTGCGGCCATGATTCAGGCCCTGTCCACCTGGCTGTACGACGGCGATCCGCTGGCCGCGCTGGCCTGGGAAGCGCCGCTGGAAGGCATCAAGGCCCGGCTTGCCGCGGGCGAGCGCGTGTTTGAGGACGCCGTGCGCCGCTGGATGCTGGATAATCCGCACCGCTCCACCGTGGTGCTGCTGCCCGATCATGAGCTGGGCCGCCGCCGCGAGGAGGCCGAAGCCGCCCGCATCGAGGCCGTGCGCGCCGCCGGAACCCCGGCCGATCACGCCCGTCTTGCGGAAGAAACCGCGCGCCTTCAGGCCGCGCAGGAAGCGCCCGACAGCCCCGAGGCGCTGGCCACCATTCCCAACGTGGGCATTGCCGACCTGCCCCGCCTCGGCACGGAACTGCCCATTGCCGTCACCGAAGGCTTTACGGCGCACAGCACGCTGCTGGAGCACGAGCTGCCCACGCGCGGCGTGGCCTACAACTGCCTGCAGCTGCCGCTGGATCAGGTTGACGACGATCTCGTGCCCCTGCTGCCGCTCTTCGGCCGCTGCCTGACCGAGCTGGGCACGGCCCGCCGCGACTTTACCGAACTGGGCGCGCGCATTGCCGCCAAGACCGGCGGACTCGGCGCGGGGGCCGGTTTCGGCACCACCCGCAGCCGCGAAACGCTGCGGCACTTCGTCATTTCCGGCAAAGTCGTCTACGACAAGCTGCCGGATTACTACGAGCTGCTGCACGAAGTGCTGTTCGAGCCGCTGACCGACAAGGAACGCATTCTCGAACGCGCGGGCCAGATGCTGCTGGAGGAAAAATCCCGTCTTGAGCAGGGTCTTGTGGCCGGCGGGCACGCCACGGTCAGCGGTCGTCTGCGCGCGCACTTTGCCCAGGCGGGCCGTCTCATGGAGCGCACCGGCGGCCTGAGCTATCTGCAGAGCCTGCGCGGTCTGCTGCGTCGTCTCAAGACGGAGCCCGAAGGTCTGCTTGCCGATCTGGAGCGGCTGCGCCGGGCCGTCATTGCCGCGCCCGGAGCCGTGGCCGACTGCACCGCCGAGGCCGCGGGACTGGCGCAGGCCCGTCCCCTGCTCTCCGGGCTGTTGCAGGCCCTGCCGGAGCAGCGCCCCGCCTGCGCGCTGCCCTGCGGCGAGGGGGCATTCGCCCTGCCCGATCACGAGGCCATTCTGACCGAAGCCCAGATCAACTACGTGGGCAAGGCCGCCAATCTCTATGATCTCGGGCATCCCTTCCACGGTTCCTTCAACGTCATTCTGCGCGCCCTGCGCATGGGCTACCTCTGGGAGCGCGTGCGCGTGCGCGGCGGGGCCTACGGCGCGTTCTGCAATCTGGATCGCAACAGCGGCACGCTGATCTTCGCCTCCTACCGAGATCCCAACGTGACCGACACCCTCGACGCCTTTGACGGCGCGGCGGAATTCCTGCGCACGGCGGCCCCCGCCGGGGAACAGCTGGAACGCGCCATTGTCGGCGCGGTGGGCGATCTCGACGCCTACATGCTCCCCGACGCCAAGGGCGCAACCGCCCTTGCCCGCTGGTTCTCCGGCGAAACGCCCGAAGAACGCGCCCGCGTCCGCGAGGAAATGTTCGCCACCACCACGGCGGACTTCCGCGCCTTTGCCGACATCCTTCAGGAAGTCGCGGAACACGGCAAAACCTGCGTGCTCGGCGGCGCCGCTACCCGCGCCGCGGCAGAGGAACAGCGCTGGAGCAGCGTGGAACTGATGGAAGCCCCCGGTCAGGACGACTAGAACGCGTTTGTAGTTGTTCTTCCGGGGGGAAGGGAAACCCCTCTGCTGGCGCGAGAGGGGGTTTCCCTTCCCCCCGGCCCCCCATCCCTTCCCCAGCGCGCTTTTTTCGGGAGAATGCAACGTCGCGGAAGCGCTGCCGCTTTCCTCGCGGCAACCGTCCCCCGGAGCACCGAAAAAACAGGTATTTCGTCCAGAGCGTTTCAACTTTGAAAAAGGTGAAACGCGAAGGAACAGATAATGCCGCCCGAAAACAGCAAAGCATAAAAAAACGGCCTTTTTACACGCCCTGAGACGGGAGCCACTCTACCCGCGCACCAGAGATGAAACGCGAAGCGGCAATTCCCCGCGAACGTAAGGAAAAACAGCTCTCCTGTCCGCCAGTTTTCCGCCTTCACTGCCGCCCGGCAAGGTCACTCCTTTCACCCCTTGCCGCTGATGCAGCGTGTCGCGGGCGCGAAGGCGATCCCGGACGCCCGCAGGGCGGACGGAGCGCCAGAGCAGGCGCGGACATAACCCCGGCCACAGGCCGGGGAAGGTTCGCGCCGATGCCCCACGCGACACGCGGCGGACGGGGTACAGCCCAATTCAAGAGACAAAATTCGCGTTCCCGCACAAAGGGGAGTACGGGGGTGCAGGGGGTGTAGAGGGGGAACCCCTCTCACCCCATGCCCCGCGCCGGGCAGGCGACCAACTGCCCGCGCCGGGCAGCAGCCGCAAGCCAAGGAAGAAGAAGGAAGGCAAAAAGAAAAACTGTTCGCCGGGCAGCAGCCGCAATGCACAGAAGGACACCCGCTTAATACGCCAGGGCATTTCAACTTTGAAAAAGGAGAAACGCGAGGCGGCGCACAGCGCCGCCTCTCCCCCTGCTGCCGCATTCCGGGCCGGCAACAGGCTTGCCCCCGCCCGCAACCTCGGCTAGAATCAGCTATGTAAAGGACTTATGCGGGGCCTGTGGCCGTCCGCAGACAGTTTTGACGCTCCCGGCATGCGGAAAGGCGCGGGAACACGGCGGCGGGAAAGCCGCGCGCAGAATCGGCGCGCGGGAACAGGTATTGGGAAAAATTCCCGAAAAACACACCAGAATACCCTTCCCCCCGCCGCTTCTGCTCGTATAACAGATACGCATACCGGACGGCGTTTCTGATCGGAATACGACGACGCGTTCTTTCCACCCGGCGGCAGGCGTGCGCGCTCCCGGAGTATTTTCCGTGTGAAACGCGTTGCGTTGCACACCATACGGTCTGTCGTTTGGCGGAAAAACACGCCTTTTCCCGCCAAGTTCGGGCCGGGCGGCGCTGTGCCGCCGTCTCGCGTCCGGCTTTTTTCAAAGAAAGAACGCTCTTAACACTGCAATCAAAAAAGGATATTTTATATGGCCAATGATGCGGCACGGCGACTGATTCTGGTTCTGGGGATGCACCGCAGCGGCACAAGCGTGATCACCCGGGCCCTTGGAGCCCTTGGCGCGGCGCTGGGGCCGCGGCTGCTGCCCGCGCTGCCGTGCAATCCCCGGGGCATCTTTGAGGATCGGCGCATCACCACGGCCAACAATGCTCTGCTGGCGGCCATGGGCATGCGCTGGTACAGCCTCCAGCCTATGCCCGTTGCGGCCCTGCGCCAGACTGCCTTGAGCGAGAGCGGGGCCGAGGCCCTGACCTTTTTGCTGGAACTGCTGGAAAGCGGGCCGGTATGCGGCCTGAAAGACCCGCGCCTGTGCCGCCTGATGGCCTTCTGGCGGCCGCTGCTGGGCAATCTGAGCCGGGGCGGCGTGGCGGTTTCCTGCGTGCTGTCGGTGCGGCATCCCGATGCGGTGGCGGCATCGCTGAAAACGCGGGACGGCATGTCGCGGGCGCATGCGCTGCGCCTGTGGATACAGCACGAGCTGGGCGCGCTGGCGGGCAGCGCGGGACTCCCCCGGGTGGCGGTAAGCTACGACGCCGTGCTGGAGCAGCCGGAAAAGGAGCTGCGCCGCCTGAGCGAACGTCTGGGGCTGCCTGTGGAAGACGCGGCCCTGCGCGCCTTTGCGGACGATTTTCTGGACAAGGACCTGCGCCACGGGAGCGCGGTCACGAACGAGGACGAGGACGACGCGGGCGCGTTCGAGCTGGCGCAGGAAATGTATGAGTGCCTGCTGGCGGCGGCCGCGGACGACATGGATCTGGAAAGCGCGGAAGCCACGCGGCTTCTCGGGCAGTGGCTTGAAGCTGAACGGGCGCTGCCGCCGCTTCCGGCGCATCTGATATACAGCATTGCGGATGTAAAGACAAAATGTCAGTGAAACAGAAACCGCTGTTTCCCTCAGTTCTGCTGATTATTGTTTCCGTCTTACTGTTCTGCGGCATGTTCCTGCATTTCGTGCAGGTACTGCGGGATAATCTGCGCTACGATACCGGCATTACCTTGAGAGAAACGGCCCGGCAGGGCGTCAACACGCTCCATGCCGTCACGGAAGGGCATCTGCGAACGCTGCGCTTCATTGCCGCGCGTCTTACGGACATGGCCCTGAGCGACCCGGACGCGATGGTGAAACAGCTTCAGGCCATTCTGAAGCTGCGGGAAGACAAGCGCCTGGGCTTCGTGCTCACGGACGGCCGCATCTTCACGACCGACGGCGACACCATGCCCGCCGCTTCCGGTCTGTGGCGGGCCTCACTCGAAGGACAGGAACAGATTTCCGATCCCCTGCGCGACTGCCGGGACGGCCAGTCCGTGAATCTTTACATCGTGCCCATGTTCAAGGAAGGCAATCCCGTGGGCGCGCTGTTTTCCGTCATCCCGCATGACGATTTTTCCCGTCATCTTGTCACGACCTTCTGGCAGAACGAGGGCTTTTCCTTTCTGATCAAGAAGGACGGCTCCGTCATTGTGCCGAGCCGGCGGGTGGAAGCCGCGGGCATCGTCAACTATATTGCCACGCTGGCAGCTCTGCCGCAGGCGGGCCACACGCTGGCCGCGCGGGTGCAGCAGGCGCTGGACAGCGGCAGCACGGCATTTCTGCAATACTACAGTCTGTCCGGCAACCGCTACGCCTACCTGATGCCCGTGGGCATCAACGACTGGAGCCTTGTTTCCGTGCTGCCCGCCTACATGACGGAAGACCACCTGCGCTCCGTCATGCTGGGCACGGGCATGCTGGGCGCCGTGCAGATTCTCTGCATTCTGGCGTTCATCTGGCATATCAACCGGGTGCAGTACAATGCCAGCACGCGCCTGTGGCAGCAGGTCTATGTGGATACGCTCACGGAGGGCTGTTCCTACACGCGCTTTCTTATGAAGGCCTCCGAGCAGCTGAGCGAACTGCCCGGCCGCTGGGCGCTGATGTCGCTGGATATCGACAACTTCAAGCTCGTCAACAGCATTCTGGATCAGGAAACAGGCAACGCGACGCTGCTGAAGCTGTACCGGCTGCTGCGTGCCTGGGCGGGCAGGCCGCACGAACTCGTCGCCCGGCATACCGGCGATGTCTTTGTGGCCCTCCTGCCGCTGACCGGCGAAAGACAGCTGGAGCAGCGGCTCGACGAACTGTGCAACCAGATTCTTCACACCCGCGTGGATGAAAACGACAGTTACCGGCTGGTGCCGTCCATCGGCATCTGTCTGCTGCCGGAAAACCCCCTTCAGGACTCGTCGCTGGAAACCTGGCTCGACAAGTCCACGCTGGCGCGCCGGACCGTCAAGGGCAATCACGAACAGCTCTATGCCTTCTTTGACGAAAGCATGGAAAGCATCATCCGTTATCGTAAAAGCATCGAAAACGACATGGTGTCGGCCCTGGCCCGGGAAGAGTTTGAAATTTTTTATCAATCCAGGAATGCCGCATCCGACGGGCGTCTTGTGGGCGCGGAAGCTCTGGTGCGCTGGCAGCGCAACGGCGTGCAGGTGCCGCCCGGCGACTTCATTGCCGAATTTGAGCGCAACGGCTTTATCGTCAATCTGGATCGCTACGTCTTCCTGCATGTCTGCCGTCAGATACGGGAATGGCGCAAGGCCGGGCTGGAGCCCGTGCCCGTGTCGGTCAATATCTCGCGCCTGCACCTCTATGATCCCGGCTTCGTGGAACGCTACATCCGCATGCTGGACGTGGCCGAAAAGGATCGCAAGCTGCTCCAGCTGGAAATCACGGAAAGCGTGCTGCTGGAAAACGCCTCTCTCATCAAGGATACCGTCTCCCGTCTGCGCGCGCAGGGCGTGACCATCCTCATCGACGACTTCGGCACGGGCTATTCCGCCATGAGCATGCTCAAGGAAATAAAGGTGGACGGCGTCAAGCTGGACAAGAGCTTCCTCGTGGGCATAGGCTCGCCGCGCACGGACACCCTCCTGCGCAGCACCATCAGCATGTGCCGCTCGCTCGACATGGAAGTGACGGTGGAAGGCGTGGAAACGGCTCACGAAGTGGCCTTCCTGCGTTCGCTGGGCTGCGACACGATTCAGGGCTATTATTTCTCGCGCCCGTCTCCGGCCGCCGTCTTTACGGCCATGCTTCAGGAAGCCCAGCCCCATGACTGATCGCTTCCGGCTTGCCGCGCCCTCCTTCGTGCTGCCCGGCGACGTGGCCGCCAACGGGCGCTTTCTGGCCGGGCGCGTGGACGAGGTGGCCCTGTGCTTCTTCGAGACGGAGGCCTGCCTTGCCTATACGCGCGCGGATATTCCCCCGGAGCTGGCGGGCCTGCCCGGCCGCGACGGCGCGCCCCTGCGCTGGCATGTGCATCTGCCGCTGGATCTGCCCTGGCCGTCGTCCCGCGATGCGGCGGGCTGCCGCGAAACGGCCCGGCTGGCCCTGCGGGTGCTGCACCGGGCCGGGCATCTTGCGCCGCGCTGCGCCGTGCTGCATGCGCCTGCGGGCAGCCCCGATCAGCAGCGCCGCATGCTGACGGCCTTTATTGAATTCTGGCGTCGGCACAGCTCCGTGCCCCTGCTGCTGGAAAATACCGAACACTGCGACGTGCTGTCTCTGGGAGAAAATTTTCTTTTTGCTCAGGGGGCGGCTTTCTGTCTGGACGTAGGGCATGCGATGGGGTACGCTCAACATACATTAATCCGGTCATCCCTGCCCGCCCGCGCAAGCATGATACACTGGAGCGCCCCCGGAGCAGGCGACGCCCACGCCGCGCTGACAGCATGGACGCCGGCGCAGCGGCAGACGGCCGAGGCGCTGGCCGCTGTTCTGTCCCCTTCGGCAACGCACGTTCTGGAGCTGTTTTCATGGCAGCGACTGCAAGCATCCCTGCCGCTTCTGGAAGAACTGCTTGCACCGGCACGCTGACGGCGTTCCGATTTGCCGCACCCGCAACACAGGCACAGAGGATCCATGTCCCCCGCCACTCCCACCAATGCTGCTGCCATGCGCGCCATGCGCGAATGGCGTCGTTCTCTGACCAAAGATCAACGCTGGTGCATTCTCATCACGGCAGACCCCGATGCCCTGGCCTCGGCGCTGGCCCTCAAGCGCATCATGCAGACGCGCGTGCGCAGCGTGGACATTGCCCGCACCAATGAAGTCTCCCGGCCGGACAATCTCGCCATGATCCGCTATCTGCGCATTCCGGCCCGCCAGTGGCAGCCGGAAAAGGCCGCCTCGTACACGCATTTTGCCATTGTGGATTCGCAGCCGAGCCACAATCCCGCCTATTTCGACATCCGCTTTGACGTGATCATCGATCACCATCCCCCCAAGCCGCTGCCGCAGGAGGCCGCGCCGTGCGGCAAGGCCGCTGAAAACGGCGGCGCTCCCGAAGCCGACGCGGCCCCCGCGGAAGCCGCGCCGCCGCATGTGCCCGCGCTGGTGGACATCCGCCCCGGCTTCGGCGCCACCAGCACCATGATGACCCGGTATCTTCAGGGGCTGCGCATCAGCCCGTCCCCCCACCTGGCAACGGCCCTGCTCTACGGCATCCGCACGGATACGGCGGCCTTCGAGCGTTCCGGCGGGGAAGACGATCTGCGCGCCTATCAGTGGCTCTCGCGCTTTGCCGATACGGGTATCCTGCGCCGCATCATCCGCAGCGAATACCTCCGCGCCTGGCTGCCGCTCTTTTCGCGCGCCTTCCGCTCCCTGCGCGACTGCCGGGGCGGCGGCGTGCAGGCCTGGCTCAACGAGGTGGACACCGGTGATCTGCTGGTGGCCGTGGCCGACTTCTTCACGCGGGTGCACGGCCTCAAGTGGGTTGCCGTCAGCGGCATTGTGGGCAAGAAGGTCATCGTCATCTTCCGGGGCGACGGCAGCCGCGACATAGGCCGCCTTGCCGACGCCTGCTTCCATGACGTGGGCAGCGCCGGAGGGCATCGCACCCTGGGCCGCGCGGAATTTCCTCTTTCCGCCGTCACGCCCGGCATGAAGCCCGCGGATTTCGTGCAGCATCGCCTCATGAGCCGCAAGCTGCGGCCCCTGCCCGTGCAGCAGCCGCCCGTGCCGGCGGAAGCGGAAGGCGACGGACGCGATCACGACAGGGATTCTCACGGAGACAGTCAGAGCGTCGCCTGATCCCGCGGTCCGCGCGGGCGTTCCCTTTCGTCGCGGGGCCTTTCCGCGCCCTTCGTCCGCGCGCAGCGCATCACGGGGCGTCGCCGCCGTGCGTCCGCATATCCGGAGCATTTTCAGTTTGAAATGCTTTGCCGCCGCCCGCAGTCTCCGCGACTGGCGGCGGGCTTTCCGACGCCCTCCGCCCGGCATGCGCCACGACGGCGCTGTCCTGCGCGGCCCGCGGCTCCCGGCCGTGAAACTGCGGCAGCGTCCGCCCCGCTGCTCCGCCCCTCCTGCCGCAGCCCCGAACCTCCGTTCCCGCCCTCTGCCGACAGGCGGAAAGCCCGATTTTTTTCAACCCGGCTCCTCATCTCAAGATATCGCCAAAAGCGCGCCCCGCGGGGGGAGAATCATAGTCATTCTTGCTATACTCCCGATTTTTTTTCCTCTTTTGACATTGACGAAGCTCTTTTCCCTGCGTATTGGAGATATCACGCAATGTTTCCGCGTCCCCTTCCCCATGCCGCGAATGCGCCGCCTCCCGCGGCGCTCCGCTTTATGCTGCATTTGCGGCAGACGCCGATGCGACAGGACGGCTCGTGTTCCGCAGGTTGGCCGCCCCGACGACAGCCTGCCGGACGCGCATGTCGTTTTTTCGGCCCCGGAAGAGGAGGCGGCATGCATAGTGAAAGTCCAGGGAGGGCACATCATGGACGTTGAAAATGCGCGGACGCTGGCGATGCAGGTCGGCACCGTCATTGCCACGCGACGAAAGAAAATGGGATTGACACAGGTCCAGCTGGCAACACGGCTGGGCATCACGCAGGACTCGCTCTCACGCATGGAAAACGGCGCCATTGCGCCCAAGTTTTCCCGCCTGCCCGAGCTCGCGGCCAGTCTGGACTGCGCCGTGGTGGATCTCTTCCGCCAGCCGACCAGGCAAACCCGCATCATGGCCGATGCCGTGGCCGACGAACTGAGCAGCCTGCCGCCGGAAATGCAGGCGCTCATCCTGCGCATGGTGCGCGATACCAGCCGCACCCTGCGCAAACTCTCCAAAAAATAACCCGGAATGATGTTCGGCTGCGAAAGCCCCTCTCCCCCGATTCCGGGAGGGGCCTCCGCAGCCGAACGGCATTCCGGCGGAAAATCCGGCTTCTTCGCAGATTTAAAGCATTTTCAGTTTGAAATGCTTTGCATTTAAATCATACAGCCTGCCATTTCGCGGAAAAGCGCGGTTTTTCCGCTCAATTCGGGCCGGGCGGCGCTGTGCCGCCCCAAACATCACGCATCCTGCACAGTAACAAGACAGTCCTTTTCCAGCATTTCCTCGTACTCGTTCAGGGGCATGGGGCGGGCCATGAAGAAGCCCTGCCCGTAGCTGCATCCCAGATTACGCAGGCGGTCGAACTGTTCCCGGGTTTCGATGCCTTCGCACAGCACCTTGAGGCCGAGATTGCGGCTCAGCTGTACCAGCGGATGCAGCAGCGCCTCATAAAGTTCGTTGTGCAGGAAGTCCTTGTCCAGCTTGATGACGTCGATAGGGAATTCCAGCAGCGTGGAAAGCGAGGAATAGCCCTTGCCGAAGTCGTCCAGCGCGATCTTGATATTGTTCTTCTTGAGCAGCCGCAGGTTGCCGAGCAGAAGATCCATATCGCAGTCGGCCATGCTCTCGGTGATCTCCACCGTCACGAGGTCCCGGGGAATCCCGTACTTGTCGAGAATGTTGATAAAGGTATCGCAGTAACGCTGCGACAGGAACAGGGAGCGCGACTGATTGATGGAGACGGGCGCAATCTTTCTGCCCTGATCCAGACGCTGCCGCAGCCAGATGCAGACCTGCTCCAGCATGTGCAGGTCCAGCGCCTGCACAAAGCCGTTCTTTTCAAAAATGGGGATGAAGGACGCCGGGGAAATGACATCCCCCGCCGCCGTGCGCCAGCGCACCAGCGCCTCGCCGCCGGAAATCCGCCCGGTGCTCAGACTCACCTGCGGCTGCATGTAGACCTGAAACTCACCCTTTTCCAGAGCAGCTTCCATTCTGTTCTCAATATGGCAGATCAGCAGCCGTTCCTGCTCGATTTCCGGGCTGTAATAGGCGTAATGCGACTTATAGGTCACGTCGCCGATGCTGTTCTTGGCCGTTTCCGCAGCTTCCACCAGCCGCGGCACATCATCGCCCAGCTCCGGCGTGACGCGCACGATGCCCACCGACAGAATCACGATGTGGCCCAGCTCGTCGCCAAAGACGGAGAACTTTCTGAACACGCACTTGAGGCGGGTTTCCACCTCCGCGTCGGCGTCGCAGTGCCAGAGGCAGAGAAAGCGCCCGCGTCCGGAATGCGCGGCCAGATCATGCGGTTCGCCGCAGGCTGTCAGGGCTGCATGACAGGCCCTGATGGCCTCGTCGCCCTTATCGTAGCCGTAGAGCTGATTGATATGGCCCAGCTGACGGATATTGACGCTGACAATATAGCAGGCCCGCCGCTCCAGCATGGCCTCCCCGGCCTTCTGCAAAAAGAAGGACAGGTTGCCGCCCCCGGTCACGGAATCCGTATAGGCCACCTTGCGCAGACGGTACACCTCGCGCCGGGCCGACCAGAGCCAGACCATGAAGACCAGCCCCACGGCCAGCAGCACAAAACCGTAATAGTGCTCCAGCAGATAGGTCAGCAGCGGCAGCCCGTCCAGCGGGGCCACTTCCAGCAGGAGGGACTCCACCTCGGCCGTGGGAAAGCCCGCAATGGCCTTGCCGAACACGGAACGCACAGCCGGGGGCAGGTGCTGCCCGAAGCCCAGCGCCATGGGATACAGGGCCTGCGTGCTCTGGTAGCGGAACTTGCCGCTCTTGCTCTTGCTGTGCGGCACGCCGGGATAAAAGGGAATAAAGGCGTCGATCTTTCCCAGCTCCAGGGCGGCCAGGCATTCGTGAATGGTGGCAAAGACCTGAATTTTATCCTGCGGATAAATAAAGCTGTAGGCCTCGCGCACGCTGTTCATTTCAGGAATGATGCCTACGCGCAGGCCGGAGCCGGGCTCGACGGTCTTCCGGACCGCCAGCTCAATCAGCGGGCTGTAATACGGCAGGCCGGTGTCGACGCCGAACTTGTCGCGGAACTTGCGGCCGGGAAACACATTGGTGACGATATCCGCCTTGCCTTCCCGCAGCAGCGCTAAAGAAGCATTATAATCGGCTGCGGGGATGATCTCCAGCCTGATGCCCATGCTTTCCGCAAGGCGTTCCACAAAGCGCAGCAGAAAATAATCATAGCGCCGCCGCGTCGTGGATTCCTCATACTGGCTGAGAGCCACGCGCAGGGTCGGCCTGCCGGCAAGCCAGTCCTCCTCGGCATGATCCAGCGCTATATTCAGATTCTTGCAGATATCCACATACTGATTGGCAAAATTGGCGACGGTATGTTGCGGACTGAGAATCAGCAGATTCCGCAGCATGGCATTGATGCGCGGCATGAAGCGCGTATCGCCCGGAGCCGACACGAAATAGAAAGGACGCATGTCGAACACGCCGACGACCTTTCCCTCGCCGAACAGACTCCCGCTCACATAGGCGTCGATCTTTCCGGATCGGAAATCCTGCTGCAGCTTCTCCACATCCCGGTAGAGCACCGGCGTATAGGAAAAGCCGTACATTTTCGCCTGCCGTTCAAAAATCTTCAGATTGGACGACTTTTCAAAAAAGCCGATGCGCAGGCCGTTGAATTCCGCAAAGTCCATGTAGTGCACGTGACTGTTCTGCGGCACGCGCAGAGTCGTCGCGTACATGCCCGCCCGGATGGAAGAAAACTGAAACTGGCGGGCGCGCTCGGATGTCCAGCTTACCCCGCAGGCAAGATCGATCCTGCCCTTTGCGAAGTCCTCCTCCAGCGAATCCAGCGTGACGGAAACCCATTCCACCTTCCAGCCCGCCAGCTGCCCCATGCTCTCGAACAGCGCGGGCATATAGCCCCGCAGCGCATTGTCCCGGCTATGGAAAAAGCCGTAGGCTTCCAGCAGGCCGATCCGCACCACCTGCGGCTTTCTGGCCAGATGCGTGGCCATCGGCGGGAAAAACGGCAAGCTCCCCGACGAAAATATCTGCGCTCCGGCAGGCTGCGCCGGCATACTCCACAGCGCACAGCACCAGAACACACAGATCAGCATGGAAAATGCAAATCTGCCCATGAAATCCCCCCCAGGCCGCGCCAGAGGCGACGGCGTTGATCCAGCATGACAGACTTATCGGCTCAGGTCGAGAGGGGAATACTGCTAATTTACTAAAAATTAAGAAATTTTACAAAAAGGAAACCGATATCCTACCTCCCGGACGCCTCTCCCCCGTTCCGGGGTTCTTTCCGCGCTCCCTGCCCCAGCACGGAAAGGGCAATGCCGCCGAGAATCAGCGCCGCGCACAGCACAAAACGCACGGTAATGGCCTCGCCCAGCGTCGCCAGCGCCAGCAGCGCCGTAATAACCGGCACGCTCAGCTGAATGATGGACGCATTCACCAGCGAATAACGCGGCACAATCATGTACCAGATCACATAGCCGCAGGCCGACGCGCCCGCGCCCGCGCATATGGCCCACGCCACAGCCACAGGGTGCGCCGCCTCCGACGACAGCCCCGCAAGACCGGCCAGCGCCGCCAGCGGCGCGCAACGCCAGAAATTGCCCGCCGTCGCCTCCACGGCATCCTCTGCCGCCCGGCCGCAGATGCTGTACGCGCTCCACGCCAGCCCCACGCCAATCATGAACACCGCGCCCGTCAGCGGCGGCGCCGTCAGCCCCGGCAGCAGCAGCGCCACCAGACCGGCCAGCGCCACGCCAAGGCACAGCGTCTGCCGCCGCCCCGGCCGCACCCCGTGCCGCACGCCCCAGCCCACCATGCCGAACTGCACCGTTGCATTGATGATCAGCGTCCCCGCCGCCGTGGGCATGTCCACATAGCCCCAGGAAAAAAACGCCATGTAGGCAAACAGCGACAACGCCCCCGGCCATGAACCCTGCGACCAGACCCGCCGCCACCAGCATTCCTCCTTCGAACGCTGACGCACATGCCACCAGCCCAGCAGACACAAAGTCGCCGCCGCCGACAAACCGCGCACCGCCGTGTACTGCCCCGGGTCCATCCCGTACTCCACCAGCGCCGCACGACAAAACACAGAATTCGACGCAAACAGCGTCATGCACAACAACGTCAACCCAAATAACCGCATGTCTCGCCTGTCTCTCTTGCTGATGGTCTTTGGCGGGGAAGATCGGGAAGGAAGCTGGGGGAAGGGGAACCCCCTCTGCTCGCGCGAGAGGGGGTTCCCCTTCCCCCAGACCCCCATCCCCTCCCCCAGCGCGCTTTATTCCGGAGGATGAGACATCCCGGGGACGCCGCCTTCATGCAGCGCCCGCCGTCCCCTCCTCGTTTCCAGCCCTTCCGCACGCGCACGTCTCCCGCGCGCCCGCGCTGCCGGGGGGACGGACAGTCACAGGGCGCAAGGACGCGCTTTATTCCGGAGGATGAGACATTCCGGGGACGCCGCCTTCATGCAGCGCCCGCCGTCCCGTCCTCATTTTCTGGCCTTCCGCACGCGCACGTCTCCCGCACGCCCGCGCTGCCGGGGGACGGGCAGACAGCGGCGGAACGGACGCGCTACCGCGCGGGAGATTTTCCGGAAAAGCGCGTTTTGGGGAGGGGTGGGGGAGCTTGAGGGGGAGGGGAACCCCTTTTCTCGCGCCAGCGAAAAGGGGTTCCCCTCCCCCTCAAAAACAAAACCGCAACTTACGTATTACTTAGCCGCGGCTTCGCACTCTTCGAGGGTTCCCTTGCCGAGCAGGCGGAGAAGCGTGCGGTGGCGTTCTTCGGCAAGGTTGCGGCCTTCGGCCCGGGCGCGGCGGACTTCCGCGGCGTAGAGTTCCAGCGTGGCGTCGGAGAGGGTTTCGAGTTCGCAGCGCAGGTAGCGGCGGAAGAAGTTTTCGCCGTTGCGCTTGATGACGTGCGGGAAACGGGCGGCGGCTTCTTCAAGAAAAGCGGTTTCAGCGTCGGCGATTTCATCCAGCAGCGGGCTGCTGGAGAGCGGCGGCAGCCGGTCGTCCATGCGCGCATACTTTTCTATCATGAAATTACGGCCGGTTTCGGCGGCAAGGCGCAAATCATGAAGGTAGGAAACGAGCGTGGCGTCGTCGTGGATGCAGTGCGTCATGCGGCGCATGGTGCGGAAGGCGTCGGGGTGCATCTGGCACTGGGCCACGCCGCCTTCGTTGGGGGTTGCCAGAAACATGACCAGTTCCCGTTCAATGATTTCATGCAACAAGCCTTCACGGGTGGTTGCGGTTTCCTGAGTCATGGCGATTCTCCTGCTCCGGAAGAGCGATAGCGTCGCGCATGCAGGGGGGAAGGGCTGCGCGAAGCGACGTTGAGGGAGCAAAAACACGAAATACGTGCCTTGCTCCAGAGAGTTGTCTTTAGTGTAGCAATAAATGCGGTCTGCGCGCAAGCCAGCGCCGCTGTTGCGGACCTGCAACCTGATGTTTCAATAAAGAGACTGTGCGCTGCCGAAAAGATATAACTGACGGCCCGGACGGAAAACGACGGCGTTCCCCTGCCGCCCTGTCCTCCCGAATAAAGCGCGCTGGGGGAAGGATGGGGGTTCCCTTCCCCCCAGAAAAAGCACCTATCCTTTCAGAAGATCGCGGCGGCGGAGTTCTTCGTTCTGCACATGCCGGAGGATATGCGGCCCGTGGGCCCAGAGCCAGGGCTCGTCCAGCGGGGAGTAGCCGCGTTGCTGCAGGATGCGGGCGACCTGCGCGCAGAAGGCTTCCACGGGTTCGGCCACGTCGGCATCTTCGGGGCCGCGCAGGGGGTGAGCGGCAAGGGCGGTCAGCAGCGCGGCGACTTCCGCGCCCAGCACGGGCAGATCCGCCGCCAGCCGCACGGCCCATTTGTAGAAGGGCATATAGCGGCGGTTGAGCAGATAGACCATGGAAAGGGCGGCCTCGCCGAAACGGGCGGCGGCCAGCATGGCGGCCCCGGCTTCGCCGCGGGCGAGGCAGCGGGGCAGGTTGTACTGCCCGGCCTGCGCCATGCGCATGCAGCAGGAGGCAAGCTTCTGCAAATGGACATCCTGCGGATAGTAGTCCAGCAGGAGGGCGCGCCGCCGCGAAAATTCGCCGAGGGCGTCGGCAAAGACAGCCCCGTTGGTGCAGGCGGCCAGATTGTATTCGGGAATGGCAAGCCAGTCCTGCCAGGCGGCAGGCATGTTTTCCGTGCCGAGAAAGAAGCCGTAGAACTTTTCTATGGACAGGGGGCCGACGCGCCCCATGCGCCGGGTCTTGTCCATCCGGGAGGGGAAGCCTTCAAAGGCGGCGGGCAGGGCCGCAAAGGCCTCCTCGATGCGCGGCAGGGCCGCCACGCCCACGGCGCGCGGAACCCAGAGGCAGAAGGCCGGGCCCCAGTCGTGATCGCGGGAAATATCGTCGTCACAGTCGAAGCACTCCGAACCTTCGCCCACCAGCCCCACGGCCGCCTGCGCCATGACATCGGGAATACGTTCCTGCAACAACGGGGCGCAAACTTCGTAATAGGCGCGCGCCAGCTCCAGTCCTTTCATGGGAAATCCTTGAACACAGGGTTGCACGGCAACCGCCCCTTCAGCAGAAGAACGGAACACCGCGAAAGAAACAAAAACAAAGGACATTCCAGAGCGTAGTACCTTTGAAAAGGTACTACGCGAGGCGGCGGACAGCGCCGCCCGGCCTGTCGTTTTGCGGAAAAACAGCAGTTGTTCCATGAAACAACAGACCGCATGATTTGAAACACCCGTTTCAAACCGCAAATACTTTAGAGACGTCTTTCCGCTTCGGCAAGACGGCGCATCGGACATCGGCCGCGCCGTCAAAAAACCGATACGGCGCGCCTGCCTTTCCGTTCATGCCGCCGGGGGACGGGCACTGATGCACCGGGGTCGGCAGCCCCGCGCCGCCACATCCTCCTGAATAAAAGTTTTCGGGTGGAGGATGGGGGGCGCGGGGGGAAGGAGGGGCCCCTTTTCCAAAAGGGGGCCCTCCTTCCCCCCGCACGCTTCCCGCCTTCTTCCCAAAAGAAAAGGGCCGCTTTCCCGATAAAAGCGGCCCTGCGGACAAACGGCGGCGCGAGTGGGGAGGAATATCCCGCGCCGCCCCGCCGGATTTCCTGAACGGCGGGCTCTGTGCGGGCCCGCCGTTTTATTTTTTGCTCTAGTCGGCGTTGACCACGCCCACGGACTGGAGGCGCACATCCGCGGGGATTTCCGCCTGCGAGATGACCGGCACGGTCGGCAGGAAGCGGGTCAGCAGCTGGGCCAGATGGGGGCGAACCATGGGGCTGGTGAGGACGACGGGCTGTCCGTCGGTCATCACGGCATTTTCCACGGCGCTGTTGATGTTCTGGATGAGGCGCTGCGCGGCGGCGGGGTTGAGCGAGAGGAAGGTTGCGCCGTTTTCGCTCTGGCGCAGGCCTTCCTGCACCATCTTTTCCGCCGAGGGGCCGAGGGTCAGCACCGGCAGGGCGCTCTGGCTGTCCAGATAGGGCCGCACGATGGAGCGCGACAGCTTTTCCCGGACGAATTCCGACAGCATGTCGGGATTCTTGATGTTGGAGCCGTAGTCGCCGAGGGTTTCCACGATGGTGAGCATGTCGCGGATGCTGACGTTTTCGCGCACCAGATTCTGGAGAACCTTCTGGACGATACCGAGGGACACCACGCCGGGCACCAGGTCTTCCACAGCCTTGGGAGCCGTGCGGGCCAGGGTATCCAGCAGGCCCTGCACCGCCTGACGGTCGAGGAATTCGGAGAGGTGACGCTTGAACACTTCCGTCAGGTGGGTGGCGATAACCGTCGCCGGGTCGACCACCGTGTAACCGGCCATCATGGCTTCTTCGCGCTGGGCGTCGGGGATCCAGAGGGCGGGCAGGTTGAACGCGGGTTCGCGGGTTTCGATACCCTTGATCTGGGTCGTCACGTTGCCGGGGTCCATAGCCAGGAAGTGATCCACCAGGATTTCGGCGGAGGCCACCTGATTGCCCTTAATCAGCAGGGCATACTGGCCGGGCTTGAGCTGGAGGTTGTCACGCAGGTGCAGCGACGGAATAATGACACCCATATCCAGAGCAAACTGCCGGCGGATGGAGCGGATACGCGCCAGAATATTGCCGCTCTGCTCTTCGTCCACCAGAGGAATCAGACCGTAACCAACTTCGAGTTCCAGCATATCCAGAGGCAGCAGGGCCTGCACTTCCTCGGGCGTGTCCGCCGTGGGGCTGGTGCGCTTGCCGCTCTTGCCGCTCTTGCCGGACGCGCCGCCCTTGGCGTCTTCGCCTTCCGCGGCGTTGTTGTCGTCCGCGAAGCGCGAGGCAAGGAAGATGGCGCAGGAAAGAACCAGGAAGGGAATGGTCGGCAGACCGGGCACCAGGGCGAAGACGAGCAGCACGATGGAAACCAGCTTGAGCGCGCGGCTGTTGAGCGTCAGCTGCGCCATGAATTCTTCGCCCATCTTGGCTTCGGAGGCCGCGCGCGACACCAGAAGACCGGTACCCGTGGAAACGATGATGGAAGGAATGGTGGACACCAGACCATCACCGATGGTCAGCAGGGAATACGTCGTCAGAGCGGTGTTCCAGTCCATGTCCTTCAGGACGACGCCGATGATGATGCCGCCCACCAGGTTCACGATGGTGATGAACATGCCCGCGTTCACGTCCCCGGACACGAACTTGCACGCACCGTCCATAGCGCCGTAGAAGTCGGCTTCCTTACGCAGGGCCTGCCGGCGTTCGTTGGCTTCTTCTTCGCCGATAAGACCGGCGTTCAGGTCGGCTTCAATGGCCATCTGCTTACCGGGCATGGCGTCCAGGGTGAAGCGGGCCGCCACTTCGGCGATACGCGACGTACCGGCGGTGATGACCACCTTGTTCAGAATGAACAGAATCAAAAATATGACGGCGCCGACAACGTAGCTGCCGCCCACAACGAACTCACCGAAGGCCCGGATGACCGTACCGGCGGCTTCCACGCCCTGATCGCCGTTCAGCAGAATCAGACGGGTGGACGCCACGTTCAGCGCCAGACGAAGCAATGTCGTCACCAGCAGCAACGACGGAAAAATCGTGAACTCCAGCGGCGAGTTCATGAACATCGTGGTGATGAGCACCAGCAGCGAAATGGAGATGCTCACGCACAGCATGATGTCCAGAAGGAACGTCGGCAGAGGCACCAACATCACAAACAAAATAACGACAACGCCCGCGGCGAGCATGACTTCGCCCTGCCGCGAGAATTTGCCGTAGTCCAACTTCGGAAGCGATACCGTCGCCATATTGACACCTCTCCTCGTCTCGCCGTGCTGCGATATTTCCTTAATTCCCTGAAATACCTCTTTTTCCTTACCGGGACACCCTTCGTCGCCGGGCAGGCACGGCCTTTTTCTCCCCCTTCTTTTTCAATTTTCGTACCAACACGAAAACGTTTTTCCGGGGGGAAGGAAACCCCCTTGGCTGGCGCACAAGGGTGTTTCCTTCCCCCCGACATTTCACAAATCAAACCATACGCCCGCCGCTTCCGGCAGGTCGCCCGGAAACGCCTTCCCAAGCGCGCGGATTTGGGGCAGTATGGGGAAGTCATGTATCAGGCATTGTTGCACAAGATAGCCGCTAGCGGGGCCCGGCTGCTGCTGGTGCGCGTGGCGCGGCCGGTGGAGCGTATCCGGCGGCCCTCGGCGCACGAGCGGGATATTTGCGTGGAGCGGCGTTTCTGGCGCTATTATCTGAATCCCGCCAACCGGGAAGAGCTGGCCGCGCTCTATCCGGGCATGTCGGCGCAGGAGCGGGAGGAGCTTTTCTTTTACGAGCGCTCGGGCTTTCGGACGTTTGCCTGCAACGGGCTTTTCCTGCTGGCGGACACGGCCTCGCGCTTTTACAATGTCGTCAACCATGAGCGCGTCACGGACGGAAGCCCGGCCGACTGGCGCAAAACGATCTACTTTTTCGGCAACTGCGTTGCCGTGGGGGCCTTTGCCGCCGACGCGCAGACCGTGGCCAGCCGGATACAGCGGGCCTTCAACGAACAGGCCCCGGACGAGGGCGTGCGGGTGGTCAATGCGGCCAACTGGGGCGGCGTGCCCGTGGCGGCCCGTCAGATATTGTCCCCGCGCACGACCTTTCAGCGGGGCGACGTGGCCGTGCTCATTACCAGCGATATAGACAAGGCGGCCCTGCGGCAGGCTCTGCGCGCCTTCCCCGACAAAAGCTTCTTTGCCTTCAAGGATATTTCCGCCATCTTCCAGCGGCCGCACACGCAGGGAGAGATCTTTTTCGATACGGTGCATATGAACGGCGGCGGCTACGCGCTGGTCGCGGAACGGCTTTTTCCCTGCCTGCGGGAGCTGGTGCGGGAACGCGCCCCCGTCGTGCCTCCGGGCCTGCGTGACTACGTGCGGGAGCTGGAGAAACTGAAGACGCGGCGTCCCCCCGAGGCCCGGGACGTGGGCGCCATCGTCATGAACGCCAATCCCTTCACGCGCGGGCACGCCTTTCTGGTGCGGGAGGCGCTGCGGCGCTGTGATTTTCTCTATGTCTTCATTCTGGAAGAGGACAAGTCGCAGTTCAGCTTTGAAGCCCGTTTTGCCATGGCCCGCGCGGCGCTGGCGGAGGAAGAGCGCGTTGCGGTTGTGCCCGGCGGCAGGCTGATCATTTCCTCCGAAACGCTGCCGGAATACTTCGACAAGGATAAACTCCAGCATGTCCGCATCGACGCCGGGCGCGATCTGGAGATTTTTGCGACCGTCGTTGCGCCGCTGCTGGGTATCCGCAAGCGCTTTGCGGGCGAGGAGCCCCTCTGCCGCCTGACGCGCCAGTACAATGCCGCCATGCGCGCCATTCTGCCGCGTCACGGCATCGAATTTGTGGAACTGCCCCGCCGCGCCACCGCGGACGGGCGCATCATCAGCGCATCGTCCCTGCGGCGCGCCCTGAAATACGGCGATATGGCACAGCTGGAACAGCTGGCCCCGCCCACGACGCTTGACTATCTGAAACAGCACGGCTATCTGCCGTCGGTCTGAGACAGTTCCAGACCTTCTTTTCCTGACGCCCGCAGGCGCAAAAGCGTTTGCCTTGAAAAAGGTATAAGCGAGGCGTCCAGCGCCGCCCGGCCCGGAGTGAGCGGAAAAACCGCGCTTTTTCCGCGAAACGACAGGCCGTATGGTTTGAAACGCACAGCATTTCAAACTGACAATGCACAAGAGCGTTTCAACTTTGAAAAAGGTGAAATGCGAGGCGGCGGCACAGCGCCGCCCGGCCCGGAGTGAGCGGAAAAACCACGCTTTTTCCGCGAAACGAAAGGCCGTATGGTTTGAAATGCACAGCATTTCAAACTGAAATTGCACAAGGACCGCATATGTTCGGCAAGCAGAAAGACCCCAGCAGAACAGAAGAAGCCACCCCAAGACGCGAACAGAAAATGCGTAACGAGGGCAACGTCCCTCGTTCGCAGGAACTGCCGCGCATGGTCAGCCTGTACGGCGGCATGGCCCTCATCACCGCGTGGATCGGCACCATACAGGAAGGCATGCTCGCTCTGTTCCGCCGCTTCCACGGCGGCATCTGGAACTTTGACCCCACCATCGAGAACGTGCGCGATCTTGCCATCGAGCTTACCTGGCGCTTTGCCATTATGGTGCTGCCCATTCTGCTGGGCCTGTGGATTCTGGTTCTCGTGGTTCAGCGCGTGCAGGTGGGCAAGCTCTGGACCTTCAAGGTCTTCAAGTTCAGATGGCAGCGCTTCAATCTCGTCAAGGGCCTGAAACAGGTTCTGTTCTCGCCCATGACCATCCTCCGCGCGCTCAAGAGCCTCGCCTTTGCCGTCATTCTGGCCGCCATCCCCGGCTATATCATTTACAGTCAGTATCTGAATTTCCTGCCCATGTACTACGCCACGCCCGAAGGCGTGGCCAGTTTCATGCTGGGCATGGCACGACAGATTCTTTTCTATACGGCCATCCCCCTGCTGGCCATCACCATTTTCGACGTCTGGCAGACCCGCTATTCCTATAAGGAAAATATGAAAATGACCAAGAGCGAGGTCAAGGACGAACGCCGGCAGGCCGAAGGCGATCCCGTCATCAAGGGCAGACAGCGCAGAAAGATGATGGAAGTGGTGCAGCAGCGCATGATGCAGAACGTGCCCAAGGCCGACGTCGTCGTCACCAACCCCACCCATCTTGCCGTGGCCCTGCGCTACAACGCCTCGGAAGCCCCCGCGCCCGTCGTGCTGGCCAAGGGCGCGGATCTCATTGCCGAACGCATCAAGGAAATCGCCCGGGAAAATCACGTGCCCATTCGTGAAAACGTCCCCCTTGCCCGCGCCCTCTACAAGTCCGTCGAGGTCGGCGACATGATTCCCGAAGAACTCTACAAGGCCGTCGCCACCCTCCTTGCCAGTATCTGGAAGCTCCGCCCCACGGCGCAGCAGGCCCAGTACTAGGCTGCTGACGCTGCATTATTCTTCTGGGGGGAAGGAAACCCCCTTGGCTAGCGCGCAAGGGTGTTTCCTTCCCCCCAGGCCCCCATCCTTCCCCCAACGCGCTTTTTCAAGCTTCGCATCTCAAACCTACGGCCTGTCGTTTCGCGGAAAAATCGCGCTTTTTCCGCTCAATTCTGGCCGGGGCGGCGCTGTGCCGCTGCTTGAGTTTTACTTTTTTTAAAGGTAACAGACTGGAATCTTAGTCATTATTCACGGAGTCGCCGTCGTGTATCAGGCCCTGCTGCACAAATGTCATGCCATCCGCGCGGGGCTTTGCCTCGTCTGTCTCGGCAATCCGCTCTGCGATGTCCGCAATCCCTCCCCGCATGAGCAGGCCGTGCTTCAGGAAGAGCGGGATTTTCACTACTACCTCAATCCCCGGCGGCAGGCCGCGCTGACGGCCTTCTATCCCGGTCGCAGCCCTGAAGACTGCGTGCGCATCTTCGATTATCAGGCCGCCGGGCTGCGTCTGGTGCGGCGTAACGGTCTGCTCCAGCCTGCGCCCCTGCATTCGCCCTTTTACACCATCGAGGGCGGCCGCCGTCGGGTGGCCGACGTTCCCGCCCGCTGGCAGCACACGCTGCATCTGCTGGGGGACGCTCCGGCCCTCGGGCTCTTTGCTCCTGACGATCAGACCGTAGGCAGCCATCTCCAGCGCGCTTTCAACGCCCATGCGCCCGAAAGCGTGCGCGTCCTCAATCCGGCTTCCGGCGGCCCCTTCATCGAGGCCGCGCGGCAGCTTCTTTCCCCGCGCTACCCTCTCCGCCCCGGCGATCTGATCGTGCTGCTGCTGCATGAATGCGACAGCCGCGCTCTTGCCGCCGCCGTGGACGCCGTGCCCACCGCCCGGGAATTCCTCTGCTGCCTCACCACCGGCGAGGCCTTCCAGCGTCCGCACGCCCACGGGGAAATCTTCTTTGACGTGCGCCACATGGGGCCCGGCGGCTATGCGCTGCTGGCCGAGTACCTCTTTCCGCGCCTCCTGCCCCGTTTTGCCGCCCTTGCGCCCGCCCTGCCCCCGGCCCTCGCCCCCTTTGCCGCGCAGCTCCGCCGTCTGCGCGGCCGCCACGGCACGCCCCCCGGCGGCACGGGCGGCCTTGTGCTCCCCGCGCCCCTGCCGGACAACGGCCCCGCGCGCATCGCCGCGGCCCGCGCCCGCTGCGACCTCCTCTATGTGCTCCTGCCCGAACAGGCCGACGCCAGCCGCCCCGACTACGCCGCCGCCCTCGCCGCGCCCGGCGTCGTCCCCGTCGCCTGCCCCTCGCTGCCCCTGCCCGCCGCAAGCCTCGAACCCTACTTCCCGCCGCAGCCCGCGCCCGCCTTCCTGCCCGTGGCCGAAGACCCCGCGCTGCTCGCCTCCCTCATCCTCCCCGCCCTCGGCATACAGCAGATGTTTTGATTTGATAGTGTTGGGGGGAGAGGGAACCCCTCTGCTCACGCGAGAGGGTTTCCCTCTCCCCCCAAGCCCCCCTCTCCCTCCCCAGCGCGTTTTATTCTGGTGGATGAAGCATTACGGAAACATAATCGCTTTCCTTCCCGCACACGTCCCCCGGTGGCGCAAAGATTCAGCTCCAGTTCTACCGTCGCCTCGCATTTCACCTTTTCCAAAGTTGAAAAACTCTATCGCCGCCTGATGCTTGCCTTGCCCGCGGGCCTGTGCCCCTTTCCCGCCGCCTCGCGTTTTAACTTTTTCAAAGCTGAAACGCTCTGAAACAGCCGTCCGGCCTCATTTCTGCCGCTGGTCCACCGCCCCGCGTTGTCTGATACGGCTCCCCCCTCCGCCCCCTGTCCTGATGCAGCGATGGCGCGGGCGCGAAGGCGATCCCGGACGCCCGCAGGGCGAACGGAGCGCCGCAGCAGGCGCGAACATCACCCGGCCACAGGCCGGGAAGGTTCGCGCCGACGCCCCACGCGACACGCGGCGGGCGGGGTACTGCCCCATAAAAGAGACACCTTTCACGCTCCCGCAAAAAGGGGAGTACGGGGGTGCAGGGGGTGTAGAGGGGAATTTTCCCCTCTCACCCCATGCCCCGCGCCGGGCAGGCGACCTGCCGCCCATGCCGGGCAGCAGCCGCAAGACAAAGAAGAACCAAACTAACGACAGAGCAAGAAAGCCCTTCTCACCCCATGCCCCACGCCGGGCAGGCGACCCGCCGCCCATGCCGGGCAGCTGCCGCAATGCACAGAGGAACACCGACTCAATACGACCAGAGCGTGTTACCTTTTTCAAAAGTAACACGCTCTGGTTGGAGTAATCACCACCGGGGGACGGCTGCCACGAGGAAAGCTCCGGCGCCTCCGCAGCGCCGCATTCTCCTTAATAAAGCGCGTTGGGGGAAGGATGGGGGGCTTGGGGGGAAGGAAACGCCCCTTGCGCGCCAGCCAAGGGGGTTTCCTTCCCCCCGACATCCAGCTCTATGAACGATAATCGGAATTCAGGGTCACGTAGTCGTGGCTCAGATCGGACGCCAGCAGCGTGTACGCGCCCTGCCCGACGCCCAGGGAAATGTGGATGTCCACGTCATTGCCCTGAAGCAGTTCGTAGAGACGATCTTCGGCATCGTCGTTGACGGGCTGTCCGTTGCGGAAGCGCTCGATGCCGCACAGCGTCAGCACCAGCGCATCCGGCCTGACCGTTGCGCCGCTGCGGCCCACGGCAGCCACAATGCGGCCCCAGTTGGCGTCCTTGCCGTAGATGGCGGTCTTGACGAGCTGCGAATGGCCCACGGTCCGGGCGATGGTTTCGGCTTCGGCATCGGAGGCCGCCCCTTCCACGCGAATGTGCATGACCTTGGTTGCGCCTTCGCCGTCCTTGACGAGCATGTGGGCGAGCTGTCCGAGAATATCCGTCAGCGCCGTTTCCAGCGTCGCGGCGTCATCTCCCGAGGCCGTCACGCCGGAAGCGCCGTTGGCCAGCCCCAGCACGGTGTCGTTGGTGGAGGTGTCGCCGTCCACGGAAACCCGGTTGAAGGTCGCGTTCACGGCCCGGCCGAACATGGCCTGCCATACCGCCCCTTCCACCTCGGCATCGCACAGCACAACGGAAAGCATGGTCGCCATATTGGGGCAAATCATGCCCGCGCCCTTGGCCATGCCCGCCAGCCGCACCGTGCCGCCGGAAAGCGTCACTTCCCGCACGGCATACTTGGGAAAGGCATCCGTCGTCATGAAGGCGCGGGTAAAGCCTTCGGCATCCCGCGTGCCCAGATTGGCCTTGAGCTCGGGCATGGCCGCGCGCCAGCGATCCATGCGCAGCTGCGCGCCGATGACGCCCGTGGACAGCGTCAGCACTTCTTCAGGCGCAATGCCCGTAATCTCCGCCACCAGACGGCGGGTTTCGCGGCAGTTGGCCAGTCCTTCCTCCCCGGTGCAGGCGTTGGCCTGCCCCGAATTGGCAACCACGGCCCGGGCCACGCCGCGCTCGCGCACCACCTCGCGGCAGACCTGCACCGGCGCGGCGCAGAAAACGTTGGTCGTGAACAGCGCCGCCACCTGCGCCGGACGATCCGAAACAATCAGCCCCAGATCATAGCGATTGGGAGCCTTGAACCCGGCCTGCGCCGAACTGGCCCGAAATCCTTTGGGCAAATCCTTTTCCATCGCTCCGTGAACCTCTCAAACTGTTTTTTACTGCTTTGTGTTTACACAACCCCTTTCGGGGTATCGGAAACGGGTGTCGGGGGGGAAGGAACACACCTCATCTCTGCCGTTGATGCCCGTTCTTTCGTCGCCACTGTGGCCCTGCCTGCGGCCACCAGAGGAGATAAGAGCATTTTCAGTTTGAAACGCTGTGCGTTTCAAACCATATGGCCTGTCGTTTCGCGGAAAAAACGCGGTTTTTCCGCTCACTTTGGGCCGTACGCCGGTTCTTCTCTTCATCTTGCCGGGGGACGACTGACGCGGGAACGGCGGCAGCGCAGCCGTAACGCCTCATCCCCCCGGAAAAACGCTTTTCTACGCCTCGTCTTCGTCCTCGTCTATATGCCCGAGCTCCGAGAAATTCGGCCGGAACTCCTCGTAATCGACGCCTTCCAGCGGCTCCTTGCGGATTTCGATGGACTGCACGCTGTCGCACCAGCTCCCCACGGCATCTTCCATATCTTCGTCATCTTCAAAATCGAAGTTGCCGCCGCCCGGGGCGTCATGGCCGATGGAGATCAGGAGCGGCAGGGGCGCGATATATTCGTGGTCGTTGGGGCAGTGCTTCAGATCGATGAACTCTTTCAGCTCATGGTTATAAATATAGCGCAGGCCGTGATCCTCGGTATCCACCTCGTCCGGCTGCAGCCTTTTGCACTGCTTGTTCGCAGAGCTCGCCACGTTCCGCATGCCGAAGACCTTCCGGGCGTAGTTCAGCTCATCGCTGTACTCGTCGTCCACATCGCCCAGATCGTCCGCAAAGACATACACCCGGTCGCCCTTCCAGCGACCGGCCAGCAGATTATGCAGGGCCAGCACCGGCTTGTCGTAATGGTAGCACCATTCCGCCATCTTCGCGCCGTATTTGAAATCGTGCGGAGAAACAGCTTCCTTCTTGTCCACGTTGATGATCGTGTAATAAATGCCCATGCGTCACCACCTTCAGAAAGTTATTGCCGGCGTTCGCACCGTCCGGCCCCGGGTGAGCGGAAAAACCGCTTTTTTTCCGCTCCCCCGGGGCCGGACGCCGGAGTTTTATCTTCATCTTGCCGGGGGACGATTGACGCGGGAACGGCGGCAATGCAACCGTAACGCCTCATCCTCCCGAATAAAGCGCGTTGGGGAAGGATGGGGGGCACGGGGGGAAGGAGCCCCCTTACGCGCCAGCTAAGGGGTTTCCTTCCCCCCGGAAAAACGATGCAGCAACGGGCCCCCTGAAAAATACCCGTTGCAAAAAAGAAAGGGACATTGCCGCGGCAACGTCCCTTTCAGGAAAGCAGAAAACGTTCTTCACTCGCCTGACTGCGAGCCTCTTCCGCCGGACAGCCGGATACGGCGCGCCGGGGAAGGATTCGGGGGAGGTTCGCTCCCCCGTATAACAATCAGGCAGACATACGGATCGCTAGCTCTTGCTCTTCTGGATTTCGTCGGCAATGGCCTGCGGCACGCGTTCGTAGTGATCGAACTGCATGGTGAAGGTGGCGCGGCCCTGCGTACGGGAGCGGAGGTCGGTGGCGTAACCGAACATGGAGGCCAGAGGCACCTGAGCGCGGACGCTCTGAGCGCCGCCGGCGCGGGCTTCCATGCTCTGCACGCGGCCGCGGCGGCCGTTGAGGTCGCCCATGACGTCGCCGAGGTATTCTTCGGGCGTCACCACTTCCACGTCCATGATGGGCTCAAGCAGCACGGGAGCGGCCTGACGCATGGCTTCCTTGATGGCCATGGAGCCGGCCACGTAGAAGGCCTGTTCGGAAGAGTCCACTTCGTGGTAGGAACCGAACACCAGGTTGACCTTGATGTCCACGCAGGGGAAGCCGGCCATGACGCCGGACTTCATGGCGTCCTGAATACCCTTGTCCACAGCGGGGATATATTCCTTGGGAATGACGCCGCCGGTGATGGAGTTGACGAACTCGTAACCCTTGCCCGGATTCGGCTCCACCTCGATGACCACGTGACCGTACTGACCGCGACCGCCGGACTGCTTGGCGTGCTTCATGTCCACCTTGGCAGTCTTGGAGATGGTTTCGCGGTAGGCAACCTGCGGCTTGCCCACGTTGGCGTTCACGTTGAATTCGCGGGTGAGGCGGTCGACGATGATTTCCAGATGCAGTTCGCCCATGCCGGCGATCAGGGTCTGGTTGGTTTCTTCGTCGCCCTTCACGCGGAAGGAGGGGTCTTCCTTGGCCAGCTTGTTGAGGGCGGCGGACAGGGCGTCGCGGTCGGCCTTGGTCTTGGGCTCGATGGCCACCTGGATAACGGGATCCGGGATGTCCAGGGATTCCAGAACCACGGGGGCGTCGTCGTGGCAGAGGGTGTCGCCGGTGGAGACGTTCTTGAGACCCACGAGAGCGACGATGTCGCCGGCGCCGGCCCACTTGATTTCTTCACGCTTGTTGGCGTGCATGCGCACGATACGGCCGATGCGTTCGGTCTTGCCGGAAGTGGAATTCAGCACGGACATGCCGGGTTCCACATAACCGGAGTACACGCGGAAGAAGGAGAGGTGGCCGATATAAGGGTCGGCGGCCAGCTTGAACACGAGACCGGCAAGGGGAGCCTTGTCGTCGGCGTGGCAGATCACTTCTTCGCCGGTGTTGGGGTTCGTGCCCTTCATCTGCTCGATGTCGAGCGGAGAAGGCAGATATTCCACGATGGCGTCGAGCAGGGGCTGCACGCCCACATTGCGGAAGGCGGTGCCGCACAGCACGGGCACGATGGTCTGAGCGATGGTGGCCTTGCGGATGCAGTAATGGAGATCCTCTTCGGAAAGAGTGCCTTCTTCAAGGTACTTCTCCATCATGGCTTCATCTTCTTCGGCCACGGCTTCCATCATTTCCAGACGCTTTTCTTCGTACAGATCCATGAGGTCGGCGGGGATCTCTTCTTCCCAGAAGTTGGAGCCCTTGCTTTCCTTGTCGAACATGATGGCCTTGCCCTTGACGAGGTCCACCACGCCGCGGAATTCGTCTTCGCGACCGATGGGCAGCTGCAAGATGACGGGGTTGGCCTTCAGGCGGTCATGGATGGTCTGCACGGAGTGGAAGAAGTCGGCGCCGATTCTGTCCATCTTGTTGATGAAGCAGATGCGGGGCACGTTGTAGCGGTTGGCCTGGCGCCACACGGTTTCCGACTGGGGTTCCACGCCGTTCACGCCGTCGAACACGGCCACGGCGCCGTCGAGCACGCGCAGGGAACGTTCGACTTCAATGGTAAAGTCCACGTGGCCGGGGGTGTCGATGATGTTGATGGTGCGACCCTTCCACTGGCAGTGGGTGGCGGCGGAAGTGATGGTGATGCCGCGTTCCTTTTCCTGCTCCATCCAGTCCATGGTGGACTCGCCTTCGTGCGTTTCGCCGATCTTGTGGTTCACGCCGGTGTAGAAAAGGATGCGTTCGGTGGTCGTCGTCTTGCCGGCGTCAATATGGGCCATGATGCCGATATTGCGCAGATCCTTGATTTCAAAGGTACGGTTGGACATGGCGGCCTACCAGCGGAAATGAGCGAAAGCCTTGTTGGCTTCGGCCATGCGGTGGGTGTCTTCCTTCTTCTTCACGGAACCACCACGGTTGTTGAAGGCATCGATAAGTTCGGCGGAGAGCTTGGCGATCATGCCTTTTTCGCCGCGGGCGCGGGAATAGGTGATGAGCCAGCGCAGAGCCAGGGAGATCTGGCGTTCGGGACGGACTTCGACGGGCACCTGATAGTTGGCGCCGCCGACGCGGCGGGACTTGACTTCAACGTGGGGCTTCACGTTTTCCACAGCCTTCTCGAAAGCGTGCAGAGCGTCTTCACCGGTCTTTTCGCCGAGGATTTCAAGCGAGCGGTAGAAGATGGTTTCCGCGGGGCCCTTCTTGCCGTCGTACATGAGACGGTTCACGAAGCGGGCCACGAGGCGGCTGTTGTAGATCGGATCGGGCAAGATTTCCCTTTTGGCAATGGGACCTTTGCGGGGCATGGTGATTCCTCCGTAAACAAGTTGGAATGGCCTTCAGAACCACTGAGAGGCCATAAAAATGGAGCGTTCGCTCTGAGATCAGTTCTTGGGACGCTTGGCGCCGTACTTGGAACGACGCTGACGGCGATCCTGCACGCCGGAGGTGTCCAGGGTACCACGAACGATGTGGTAACGGACACCGGGAAGGTCCTTCACACGGCCGCCGCGGATCATCACGACGGAGTGTTCCTGAAGGTTGTGGCCTTCGCCGGGGATGTAAGCCGACACTTCGATGCCGTTGGTCAGGCGCACACGGGCGACTTTACGGAGAGCGGAGTTAGGCTTCTTGGGGGTGGTGGTGTACACACGGGTGCACACGCCGCGGCGCTGGGGGCATTCCTGCAGGGCCGGGGTCTTCTTTCTCTTCACCACCTTCTTCCGTTCGATACGGATAAGCTGCTGAATAGTAGGCATGTGTTCCTCCAAAATAAAAACACAAAGTTAGGCCAAAGAACGATATCAAATATCTTTGAATGATTAAATTGTCAAGGAAATTTTCTGAAATCTCCGGCATTGCAGGTTCGGAGGGGAAAACGCGCGATGGCGGCGTCGGACGGAAAGGATCGGACGGATTGTCGCGGAGGGCGACGGGACCGGAGAGAAGGATTCGCGTTTTTTATCATGGAGCGGAAAGGACGGAGAGCTGGACAGGGAGGGCGCGTTCCGTTGACATGGGGGAGCGTCGCGTTTACCCAGAAAGGAAGTTTTGTTCAGGAGGCCGCATGGATATTTCTTCTTCGTTTCACGATCCGGCGCTTTGCCGCGCGCTGTTGGACAGATTGTCTTGCGAACTGGACGCGCTGGGCCGGCCTTTGCGCTTTATGGAAGTGTGCGGCACGCATACGGTGTCCATTTTTCGCAGCGGTTTGCGCTCGCTGCTGCCCGCCGGACTGGAGCACCTTTCCGGGCCGGGGTGCCCGGTCTGCGTGACGCACGATTCGGAAGTGTCGGCCTTTCTCCGAGCGGCGGAGAAGCCGGACGTCATTGTGGCCACGTTCGGCGATCTTCTGCGCGTGCCCGGGCCGGACGGGCGATCCCTCAAGAACGCCATGGCCGAAGGCGCGCGCGTGCGGGTGATTTATTCCCCGATGGACGCCGTGAAGATGGCGGCGGATCATCCCGGCGACACGGTGGTTTTTCCTTCCGTGGGCTTTGAGACTACGGCTCCCGTCATTGCCGGCGCGGTGATGACCGCGCGTAAGCTGGGAGTTTCCAATTTCTGCGTCATTCCCTGCAACAAGCTTGTGCCTCCGGCCATGCGGGCTCTTCTCACGGGCGACGATGGCGCGGCCCGCCGCGTTGACGCTTTTCTTCTGCCCGGTCATGTGGCCGTGGTGCTGGGGCTCGCTCCGTTCGAGTTTCTGGCGAAGGAGTTCGGACGTCCGTCCGTGGTGGGCGGCTTTGAACCGGCCGACATTCTTTCCGCCTTGTGTCTCATGCTCGACATGCTGCGCCGGGGAAAGCCGGAGGTGGGCAACACCTACACCCGCGCCGTGAGCGAGGAGGGGAGCCCGCAGGCGCGCCGCGTCATGGAAACGGTGTTCCGCGTGACCGACGCGCGCTGGCGCGGACTGGGCGTCATTCCGGACAGCGGCCTCGCCCTGCGCGACGAGTGGCGGAATTTCGACGCCATGGAGCGTCTCGGTCTGGAACTCGGCGAAACGGGGACGATTCCAGGATGTCGATGCGGTGACATTCTGCGCGGCGCGCTGACGCCGGAGCAGTGTCCGCTTTTCGGCAAGGTATGCACGCCGCAGAATCCCACGGGGCCTTGCATGGTGTCCACGGAAGGAAGCTGCGCGGCGTGGTATCGGTACCGTGGGGCGTAGGGTGGGCGACGGCTGCGAGCTTCGCGACGAACGCGAGGCGGGAATGTTTCCGTCTTCCCCTTGACAGAAACGCAACTTTTCGCTAAAGTTGAACCCATGAAAACAACGATTTCCAGAACTCTTTCCTGCATGTGGTGGTGGCCCTGCTAAAGGGGCCGGGTTCTGGAGTGTTTGCCAGAGTAAATCATTGAACCGCGGTCGGGAGCAACGGCCGCGGTTTTTTTATAGCCGGAATCGGAAGGCCGTGCTCCAGGCAAAAAAAGGAGTCAGTCATGAGCGTTTCCGAGTCCAGCAAGATCTGCGCCAAAGCGTTTGAAACCGGTTTCTTCGGCCCCTATGGCGGTCAGTTCGTTCCGGAGCCTCTCAAGAAGGTGCTGAACGAAGTCAACGAAGCCTTCATTAAATATCGCGACGATCCCGAATTCAAGGCTGAGCTCGCCGATCTTTTCGCCCACTACTGCGGGCGTCCTTCTCCCGTCTTTCATTGCCGCAATCTGAGCCGCGAACTGGGCGGCGCGCAGATCTATCTGAAGCGCGAAGACCTTAATCATCTCGGCGCGCACAAGATCAACAACACGCTGGGACAGGTGCTGCTCGCCAAGCGCATGGGCAAAAAGCGTCTCGTGGCGGAAACCGGCGCGGGGCAGCATGGCGTGGCCACCGCGGCCACGGCCGCCCTTTTCGGCATGGAATGCGTGGTTTACATGGGCGAGGAGGACATGCGCCGTCAGGCCCTCAACGTGTTCCGCATGCGGATGATGGGCGCGGAAGTGCGCGCGGCCATGAGCGGTCAGCGCACCCTCAAGGAAGCCGTGGATGAAGCGTTGGACTGCTTCGTGAACGAGCCCGACATGTTCTATGTGCTCGGTTCCGCCGTGGGGCCGCATCCCTATCCCGTCATGGTGCGTCATTTCCAGTCCATTATCGGCCGCGAGGCGCGCGAGCAGAGCATGGAACAGATCGGACGCCTGCCCGATTACGTTGTGGCCTGCGTGGGCGGCGGCTCCAATTCCATCGGCATGTTCGCGGGGTTCCTCGACGATGAGAACGTGAAACTCGTAGGCGTGGAACCCGGCGGCAAGGGGCCCGGTTACGGTCAGCACGCCGCCAGTCTGTGCAAAGGCAAGCCCGGCATTCTGCACGGCTTCAACGGCTATGTGCTTCAGGACGAAAACGGCGGTGTGGCGCCCGTGTATTCCATTTCCGCCGGTCTCGACTATCCCGGCGTGGGGCCGGAACACTGCCAGCTCAAGGACTCCGGTCGCGCCGAATATGTGACGGTCACCGACCAGGAAGCCGTGGACGCCTTTTTGGCCTTGTCCCGCAAGGAAGGCATCATTCCCGCGCTGGAATCTTCCCACGCGCTGGCTCACGCCATGCGTCTCGCTCCCACGCTGGACAAGGACAAGATCATCATGGTGTGCCTCTCCGGCCGCGGCGACAAGGACGTGACGCAGATTGCCGATCTTCTGAAGGGTAAAATGTAAGCGTGAGCGTGTGACGGTCGGTTGGAAAGACGTCACGTTGCGATAAAAGCGGCCCCGGCCTTCGTAGGAAGGCCGGGGCCGTTGTCGTCCGAGCGGCGGAAATCACATGGTGACGAAGCGCGTCCCGCCGGGGAAAACGGGACGGTCCGACGCCGGACGCGCGCCTTCGTCCGGGGGGATACGCGCGCATGATCCGTTGACGGCCGGCAGGCGTCGTTTACAAACGTCGCGTCGCCGGCCGGAGCGACCTCACTGATAGTTGTTTTCCTTGTTGTAGGGATGCTTTTTCAGGTAGTCCAACCTGTCGTACAGTTCGCATCCCAGATTCCACGGACGCTGGCGGAGTTCCTCGCCGCGTTCGCGGGCGTCCATGGCGGCCTTGACCTTTTCCGGCGTCGCGGGAAGCGTGTAGATGCGTACGTCCACGGCGTCGGCTATGGCGTTCAGAATGGCGGCGTGTCCCGCGCTCTGGAAGCCTTCGGAACATCCGGTTCCGCCGAACGGAGCGTCGGGGCGCGGCGTTTCGTGGAAAATGACCCGGATGTTGTCGGGAACGTTGTTGCAACGCGGCACGCCGGCTCCGAGCATGGTGGCGTGTTTTTTGACGTCGTCGTAATTTTCGCTGAGGGCGAAGCCCAGCGCGTGGGAGAATCCGCCCCACGCCTGGCCCAGCGCGCCGTGCTGGCTGCCGATTTTGCCGATGTCGGCAATGACGGTGGCTTGCGTCACCTGCGTTTTGCCCGTGGCGACGTCCACTTCCACTTCGGCGAGGAAGAGCATGTAGTTCTGCTCTATGGCGCCGTATCCGTGACCGGAGTCCGGATCAATGTTGGCGGAGATTTTTTCGAATTTCCCCAGGTATCTGGTGGGAATGTTTTCGTCTTTCATCTCCTGATAGGTGCGGAAGGTGCCGTCCGGTTTGCGCATGGCGTCGAGCAGCTGCCTTGCGGCGTCCTGCGTGGCCTTGCCGCCGACGTGGAAGGAACGGCTGCCTCCCGAAGGTCCCATGTCCGGAGTGAGGGCGGTATCGCCGGAAACGAAATGAAGCTGTTCCGGCTTGAGTCCCAGAGGACGCAGGCATTCATGAAGATGAACCAGCGCCGCCAGATCCGCGCCCTGGCCGATGTCCATCCAGCAGTTGAACATGGTGACGGTATTGTCGGGGTTGAGTTCAAGAACGATCTCGGAATGTTCCGGAGAAGGCTTGCCGACGTGATATCCGCCCCAGGCAATGCCGACGCCGTGTTTCTTTTCCGCGGTGTCGGCCTGACGGGCGTTTTTCACGGCCTCGTCGTAGTAGGGTTTCATCATGTCCATCATGGCCTGCATGGGATATTCCCGGTACGGAACGGACGTGGTGCACAGATCGCCTTCATGCGCGATGTTTCTGTAGCGGATTTCAAAAGGATCCATGCCGATTTTCTTCGCCAGCATGTCCACGAGCTGTTCGCTCGCCATATAGGTCTGCGGCGAGCCGAAGCCCCGGTATTGAACGCCGAAATTGTTGTTGGTGTAGGCCATCTGCACGAGACCGCGTATGTTGTCGATGGCGTACGGATACCCGAAGAAGCGGGCGATTTTGGAGGCCAGCGCGCCCGCGCTTTCGTCGTACGCGCCGTGGTCTACGCCCACATGATATTCCATGGCGAGGAATTTGCCGTTTTCATCGCAGGCCAGGCGCGCGTTGGTGTACGCCGGCGACCGCTTTCCCGTAAAGCTCTGATGTTCTTCGTAGCTCATGACCAGAGAAACCGGCGCGTTGAGCGCGAGAGCGCACGCGGCCGCGAGCGCGGGCGCGCCCGGCGACATGGAGTAGCCGAAGCTGCCGCCTACGGGATTTTGGATGATATGGATTTTTTCCTGCGGCAGGCCGATGGCGTTCGCCATGAAGTAAATGGCGCTGTGCGGCCACTGGGCCTTGTACTGGACGGCCACGCCGCCGTCGCCTTCGGGATAGGCCTGAACGCATTCCGGTTCAAGCACCAGATGCGGTTCTCGGCTGGTGCTGAAACTGCCGGACACGGAAAACGGCGCGTTGTCGATGACGCGTCTGGCGTCTTCGCCCTTGTGCATCGGCTGTTCCATGAACAGGTTGGGAACGCCGACGTTTGCCACATGTTCGTGAATGGGCTTGGCCGAGGGATCAACCGTCTGCTCGTAGGTCATGTAGGCCGGCAGAGGTTCATAGTCCACGACGACTTTCGCGGCCGCGTTGCGGGCTTCTTCACGCGTTCTGGCGGCGACCACGGCCACGATGTCGCCGTATCTGTACACCGTGTCGTCACAGATGACGGGGCGTCCCTTGGCGTCGGAATAATGACGCACGGGGCCGAAGGGCGCGTCCAGTCTGTTGGTGCCCTTCACGTCCTTGGCGGTGATGATCTTCACGACGCCGGGCATGCTTTGCGCTTCTTCCGCATGGATGCCTTTTATGGACGCGTGATGCGTTCTGGCCTGCACGACCGCCAGATGATAGGTGCCGGCCGGCATTTTCTGCGCGATGTCCGCGCCGTATTCGCACTGGCCCAGAACGCGGGCGAGCGCGCCTGGCTTGGGCACGGCGGAACCGAACACCGACCCGTCGGACGGCGGCGTGAAGGTGATGTCCTGCATGGTTTTTTCGCCGCGCAGCACGGCGGCGGCCGCCATGACCGCGTCCACGATGGGTTTGTAGCCGGTGCAGCGGCAGATGTTGTTATGACTGGTGAACCAGTCGCGCACCTGCTGACGGGTGGGAGAGGGATTTGTGTCGAGCAGGCCCTTGGCGGACATGATGAAGCCGGGCGAGCAGAAGCCGCACTGCACGCTCGCGTAGGTCATGAACGCCCGCTGAAGAGGATGAAGCCGTTCTTCGGTGCCGAGGCCTTCAATGGTTTCCACGCGCGAGTGATCGGGCACGGTTTTCATCTTCTTGGTGCATGAACGGATCACCTTGCCGTTGAGGATCAGGGTACAAGCTCCGCACTGACCGGTTCCACAGCCGACTTTGGTTCCTGTAAGGCCCATTCGCCGGACAACGTCCGCCAGGGAATCCTTTTCCGGATCGCAGACGCCTTCGCGTTGCACTCCGTTTATGATAAGGATAAAGCGCCTCATGCTAATACTCCTTGGAACAATGAGGAAAAGTAAGAAGTTGGCGTCGAGTCGACCTGGGGAAACGGTACGTTATGATAAAATTCAGGAGACTGCAAAGTAACGTTTCCTATGGCGCGCTGACAGAGATGTTATATAATGACGCTGGCGCTGTATATGCGCTGAACTTAGCTGTTTTTGGCGAGTTCGACGCGAATCTGCTCAACGAGCTCCTTCTGCTGGGGATCAAGGAGATCATAGACCTTCTTGGTGCGCTCGATCCAGCGAGCCTTTTCCTTGGGATCCAGCTGGGTGATGACGATGTTGTATTTTTCGCGGAGTTCTTTGTAGGTTTCTTCGGTGGCGGTTTCGTAACGCTTCTTCAGATCTTCGTAAAACGCGTTGGCGGCTTCGTCGAAAACGGCCTTGTCTTCGTCGGAAAGGCTCTTGTACCACTTGTCATTGCCGAAGAAGGCGAAGGCGACGACGCTGTAGTCGGCCAGCAGAACGTGCTTGATGACGTCGCAGAAACGATAGCTGATGAGGCCGGTGACGTCAGTGTCGGAGCCGTCAACGACGTGCTGCTGAATGGCGGGCACCATTTCCGAGGGAGGAAGCGGGCTGGGCGTCATGCCGAGGGCGGAAATGATGCCCATGTGAATCTTGTTCGCGGTGGAGCGGAACTTCTTCCCCTGAATGTCTTCCAGCGTGCGCCAGTATTCGATGGTGGCCATGGGCCGATAGCTGCTGGGGATGATGTTGTAGATCTTGATTCCTTTCTTTTCCAGAATGTTCAGAATATGCGTTTTGCCGAATTCGCTGTTGATGACTTTGGCCATGTCGGCGGCGGTCAGGAACAGGTAGGGGCAGTCCGTGATGCCGAGTCTGGAGTCGAACTGGGACAGGTTGGAAGTCGTTTCAAAGCCGAAGTGGATGGTGCCGAACTGAATGCCCTGCACGACGGTGTCGCATGCGCCCAGCGAGTTGCTGTAATACAGGTCGACCTTGTATTTACCCTTGCTCTTTTCTTCCACCACCTTCTTGAAGGTGGAGAGAGCCTGACCGGGATGGTCCGTGATGTTATTTTGGCATGATACTTTGATTGATATAGGCTCGGCATAGGAATTTTCCGCAGGAAATGCCATAAAGAGGCCGATCATGACAGATAATGAAACGAGTTTGCGCATACTTTCTCCTTGAAAGCGTTAAGAGTTGATCTGCATCACTTTGCAGTCTTCCTGATCAAACGAGTAAGAGAGTAATTTGAGGAATGTACGTTATAAGCAGCAGAACGATCAGCATGGCCAGAATGAATGGCAGCACGGCTCTCGACAGCTGCATGATGCTTAGTCCGGAAATGCCGCAGGCGACAAACAGATTCGTTTCCACGGGAGGCGTGAGGAAGCCTATGCACAGCGCCACGGTCATGAAGATGCCGAAGTGTATGGTGTCAACGCCGTAGCTGCGGACCAGGGGAACCAGCAGCGGGGTCATGATCAAGATGCACGCGGAGGAGTCCAGGATGGTTCCGAGCAGAAGCAGCAGGATGAGCATCAGGGCCATGAACACGGAAGCGTCCGAAGTCAGCGTGTGCACGGCGACGATGAGCATTCTGTCCACATTGTGGTAGCCGAGAAAAACGCCGAGCGCGGTGGCGCCGATGATGACGAGGAAGATGGAGGAGAGCATTCTCATGGAAGAGGCGAGACAGTCGCGGAACAGCTTCAACGTCATGCTTCGAGTGACGAAGGTTTCGATCACCAGCGCGTAAACCACGGCGATGCAGCCCGCTTCCGTGGGCGTGGTGATGCCGCCGTAAATGCAGCCGAGAACGATGACGGGAACCAGAATGGCGTATTTGGCATCCCATATGGCCTTGATGCGTTCCTTGGCGGAGGTCTTAGGATGGCGGATGCCGTAGTCGTGCTTGTGGATGATGATGGCGGCCGTGATCATGAAGGCGATGGCCACGAGAATGCCGGGAATGATGCCGGCTATGAACAGGCCGGTAATGGATACGCCGCCGGTGGCGCCGTAAAGGATCAGCGGAACCGACGGGGGAATGAGAACGCCCAGGCCGCCGGCGGACGCGTTGACCGCCGTGGAAAAGCTGTTGGGATATCCTTCCTTGACCATGGCGGGGATCATGATGCCGCCCACGGCCGCGACGGTCGCCGCCGCGGAACCGCACAAGGCACCGTAAAACAACGCGGTCAGAATGGAAATGTGAACCAGTCCGCCTCTCAAGTGTCCGACCAGGCTGCTGCACATGCCAAGCAGGGAGTTGGCAAGGGTTCCCCGCTGCATGATATCGCCGGCCAGCAGGAAGAAGGGAATGGCCATAAGGGGGAAGGAGTCAAAGGTATTGTAGAGCTTTTGGGTGAAAAACACGATGGGCGTTCCATCCGCAATGACGCCGGCGAGCGTGCTCAGGCAGAGCGCGACGCCTATCGGGGTGCCGATAATCAACAAAGCGATGAGAATAACAAAAAGAATGAGGATCGACATATTCTTACCCCTTTGTGATGAGCTTCTTGAAATGATTGCAGAAGGATTCGAGAGCGGCGACTGTGCATATAACGCAGTAGAAGCACATTATGGCCCAGGTAATATAGATGGGATAAGGGAAGGCGAACGCCCGTTGGTCCAAATCATGAACGCGGCTCGTCATGTCCCAGGTGAGATAGACGAGAATGGCAAAGAAACACAGATTTATGAATTCGCACAGCGTAAGTAAAAATTCTCTTGATTTTCCTTTAGTAAAATATATCAGAAGATCTATTCTGAGATGATTTTCCTCTTTCGTGACCACGGCAAAGCCGCTATAGGCAAGCCATATAAAGAAGAAACGAGACATTTCTTCCGGCCATGCTAGAGCTTGATTTAATACATATCGACAAAAAACTTGTAAGAAAATAATCATGGTCATGACAAAGAGAAATGTCATGCCGGAATATTCTGCTATTTTTTGACAAAGCGTAAAAAATTTTTTCATTTCTACTCCTTAGTGTCCGGATAGAAGTACTGTTCCTTTACCACTGTCAAAATTCTACTCAGTAGAGAATGATCAAATGAAAATGTGTGTCCGTCTCAGTACCTCCAGATCATGGCGTTTTTGGTATTTGATGGAATATTTATTTATAATATAAAGGGAAATTATTTATGATGCATAATGACAATGCCTATATTTTGTTAGCGTAACGGGGTAGTATAATAATAATTTTGTCGTTTTAAGCGTTTTTATCTTGCATTGTGGGGAAGATTTTCTTTTGGTTAATCAAAAAGTATGCCAAAATAAAAATTTATTGTAAAAACAACATATTATATAATATATCCAAAAAATTTTTTTATTTTGAAAGTGATGTGTTGCCGAAATGAAAATTTTCAAATCGGCGCGGAAAATAAATATAATATATTGATATTATTATATTATATGATAATAACTCCATAACGAAAAAGAGCAGAGCAGGTCTGGAGACGGAAATATCATTTGTGCTTTTGCGAGCTTGCAAATATGAAAACGCGCAATTTTTTGAAAGGGGAAGGGGGAAGGAAAATACGTGAGCTATAACTTGTTGATATAATAATACTTATTACACATATTATGAAATATTTGCGTGTATGTTTTTTCATTTTGTTAAAAATAAGCTTTTTTCGATATAATACTGTATTTTTTTATTTGATATTTATAGATAAATATCTATGTATTTTTATGAAAATAATTATTTTGTATGGGAGATTCTTGCATTTAAATATATGTTTACATGTTATGTTACAACATAGTTTAATATTTTTTATGAATAATATATAATATTGTGCATTATTTGCAGTTTTGATGCACAGGTAAAAAGATATTTTTCGACATGCGCAGGAAAACCGTTTCAAAAGAGAAAACAAAAGAATCGTTTCTATTTGCACTTTGGCAATTTGTCTGAGGCCAAGGGAATCATCTTTTCAGAGTCTATTGGTATCTTGTTAGAAATAATCAAGATTTTTCTTTTGGCATGATAATTGCTTACTTCTGTCTTGTTTTCTTTGATTCGAATGGCTGGATGCCGTGCCGACGCCTGTCGGTTTGAAAAATATCATCTTTAAGCAGCTGAGAGCTACGCTATGGGTATATAGCGTCATTACAAAACAGATCGTATATTCCTTGTTTTAACTTGTAACATGCGTTTGACACTACTTTAATAGTAACAAAGAAGAGGAAAATTTTATGTCTATTATAGACTTTCGCTACAGACCGTCGACAAGAGAATCGTTGGACAGTTTTATAAAACATCCCGTCTATAGAGACTATATTAAATTAACGCCTTTTGCGTCCACGCCATCCAAAAGTTTGGAAGCGTGTGTGGCAGAACTTCGGGAACTCGGCATTGATAAAGCCGTGTATACCGGTCGTGATTGCGAAAGCACCTATCATTATCCGTCTTCCAACGATCTCGTTTACGCCTGCATGCGCACTTATCCCGATCTGTTTATCGGGTTTTACGGATTCGATCCCCATAAAAAAATGGCGGCCGTGCGCGAATTCCGTCAGGCCGTGGAAAAGGAAGGCATGGAGGGGGCGTCCATAGAGCCATGCATGGCCCACCTGCGTTCCGACGACGCGCTTTATTATCCTCTCTACACGGTATGCTGCGAGCTGAACGTTCCGGTCATCATTACCGCCGGATTGTCTCCGTTCATGCCCGACGTTTCCATGGACTTCATGAATCCCGTGTATATCGACAATGTGGCGAGAGATTTTCCCGAACTTCGCATTCTCATCAGCCATGGCGGATACCCGTGGATGCTTGAGGCCGTGGCCGTGACCCAGCGCAACAGAAACGTGTATCTGGATTTTTCCACATGCCTCGCCAAGCCCCAGGCGGAAGTGCTTATCGACGCCGCGGCGACGGACATTTCGCGCAAGGTGCTGTTCGCCAGCGCGAATCCGTTCGTCGACGTGAGCAAAGCCGTAAACGCCGCGCTTAAGCTTCCGTTTTCCCCGGAGGTGAGAGAACGCATTTTCTGTCTCAACGGACAAGAGTTTTTGGGGTTGTGAGCAGAGAAACTTTGAACCAGACGGCGTTCGGACAAGATTCATGACGCGTCGTCGAGCCTTGTCGGAAAGAGTTTTTTTATTCCCGGAACAAGTGCGGAAGCACAAGCCAATTCTTGAGGAGCATTACCATGTCATGCTGTGAACATCTGGCGTATTCTGGCCAGGAACAGACCATTCTCGATAGAATCGCGGGCAAGCGCGATCCCAATGAACTCAAACATCCCCGCCTGTACAAACTGATCAGCGTTTTTGACGGAAAGAAGCCCTTCATTGACGTGGAACGCGCCCGTCTGTTCACGGAATCCATGAAGGAAACCGAGGGCGAAATGCTCGTTCTGCGCTGGGCCAAGGCGTTGAAGCACATGGGCGAGAACATGACCGTCTACATTGACGACGATCAGCTCATCGTGGGCCGCATGGGCCATCAGGGTTCGCGTTACGGCATTCTTTATCCCGAGCTTGACGGCGACTATCAGGCGTCGGCTCTGAAGGAACTGCCCGCCGATCCCGCGTCTCCTTTTGAGGTGACGGCCGAAGACTCCAAGGTGGTGGAAGAACTCATCACGCCCTACTGGAAGGACAAAACGTTCCATCAGGATCTGAACAAGCGTCTGCCCAAGGATTCCCATCGTCTGGCCTATGCCGACGAAGGCGGCTATCAGTCCCGCTACATTTGCTGCGAAACGGCGTCCAACCGTTCCAGCCTTCAGTGGTGCCTGGACTATGAGCGTCTGCTCAAGCTCGGCTATAAGGGGATCAAGGAAGAGGCTCTTGCCGCCCTTGCCGCGCTGGATCCCGACGATCCTCTGGATCAGTGCGAAAAGCGGCCGTATCTCGAAGCCATGGTGCTGCTGAGCGAAGGCATTGTCACCTGGGCGCATCGTTACGCGGCCAAGGCTCGCGAGCTGGCCGCCGCGGAAAAGAACGAACAGCGTCGCAAGGAACTTCTTCAGATCGCCGAAAACTGCGACTGGGTTCCTGAAAATCCCCCGCGCACGTTTTATGAAGCCCTTCAGTCGCACTGGTTCGTGCAGGCTTTCGCCCGTCTGGAGCAGAAGATCAGTTCGAATCCCACGAACGGCCGTATGGATCAGCTGTTCTGGCCCTACTATGAAAAGGACGTGCGCGAAGGACGGCTTGACGAAGACAAGGCCGTGGAGCTGTTGCAGTGCATGTGGGTCAATATGGCGCAGTGCCTCGATCTGGCCATCACGCCCTACAACAAGGCCACGCATGAAGGCTACTCCCACTGGGAGGCCGTGACCATTGGCGGACAGACGCGGGACGGTCGCGACGCCACCAACGAACTCACCTATGTCGTGCTTCGCTCCAAGCGGGAATGTCCGCTGCATTATCCCGATCTTGCGGCGCGCATTCATGCCCGCAGTCCTGAAAGATACCTGTATGAAGTGGCGGAAACCATCAAGCAGGGTTGCGGTTTCCCCAAGCTGCTCAACGACGAGGAAATCATTCCCCTGCATCTTGCCAAGGGCGCGCCTCTTGCGGATATCTATGATTATGCGGCTTCCGGCTGCGCCGAAATACGCATGCCCAGAGTGGACACCTACACCAGCGGTCACGCGCAGTTCAGTCTGGGCGCGGCGGTGGAACTCACGCTGTACAACGGTCGCATGAAGAAGTTCGGAGACGAGCTGCTGACGCTGGAAACCGGCGACGTGCGGACCTTTGACACGTGGGAGAAGTTCTGGAACGCCTACGTGAAGCAGCAGATGTTCATTATTCGCCACGCGTTCCTTCAGCAGTACTACATCATTCAGACGAGAGCCGAGCACTTCGCCACGCCCATTTCCGACTCTCTGCACGTGCTGGCCATGCGCGAATGCGTGGATCTGCATCAGCATCACCAGTATAAGGGCGGCCTGAATCTCGGCTACTTTGAATGTCTGGGCTACAGCACCGCCATTGATTCCCTCGCCGCCATCAAGAAAGTGGTTTATGAGGACGGCGTTCTTTCCATGCAGGAAGTGCTGGACGCGCTGGAGTGCGATTTTGTCGGCAAGGAAGACGTGCAGGCCATTCTCGCCAACGCGCCGAAGTACGGCAACGACGACGAATACGCCGACAGCATCGGTCTTGAGATTGACCGTCTGGCGCAGGAATTCAGCGCGAAGTACGCGCAGAGACTGGGCATACGTTGCGACTTCCGCATGGTGCCGTTCACGTCGCACGTGCCTTTCGGACGCGTGGTGTCCGCCACGCCCAACGGCCGCAAGGCGTGGACGCCTCTTTCCGACGGTTCTTCCGCGTCGCACGGAGCGGACATCAACGGCCCCACGGCGGTGCTGCGTTCCAACTTCAACACGAAGAACTACAATATGAGCCAGCGCGCGGCGCGCCTGCTCAACGTGAAGTTTTCGCCCAAGTGCCTTGAAGGGGAAAGCGGAACCAGAAAACTTGTGGATTTCATCCGCGTCTTTTGCGATTTGCGTCTGTGGCATGTGCAGTTCAACGTCATCAATCGCGAAACGCTCATTCAGGCGCAGCAGCATCCTGAACTCTACAAGGGGCTGATTGTGCGCATCGCCGGGTACAGCGCGTACTTTACGGAATTGTCCAGAGACCTGCAAAATGACCTTATAGCCAGAACGGAACACGATAAGGTCTAGGCCGCCGTTTTAGACCGGCCCGGAGCGGACGTTCCGGGCCGTATTTTTTTAGGAGCCTTCATGAGCGCGACTCTCGGCACTATTTTCAATATCCAGAAGTTTTCCATCCATGACGGACCGGGAATACGCACGCTGGTTTTTTTCAAGGGATGTCCCTTGCGCTGTTTGTGGTGTTGCAATCCGGAATCTCAGTCTCCGGAACTCGAACATGGCTATAATCCCGACAAGTGTTTCGGATGCGGGCGTTGCGTGGCGAGATGTTCTCACGGCGTGCTCTCGCTGAAGGAAGACCGCACCTTGGACATACGACGCGACCTTTGCCGGGCCGAATGTCCGGACTGCGTCAAGGTATGCCCGGACAAGGCTTTGGTTTTCTACGGAAAACGGTACACTGTGGAAGAGGTGCTGAAGGTTGTGGAGCAGGACGCGCTGTTCTATACCCGTTCAGGAGGGGGGCTGACCGTGAGCGGAGGAGAGCCGCTCATGCAGCCGGAATTTCTTTTGGCGTTGTGCAAGGAGGCCAGACGCAGAAGAATAGACGTGGCTATGGAAACCAGCGGCTTCGCTTCCGAAGACGTGTTTCTTTCCGTCATGCCCTGGGTGGGATATCTTATGGTGGACGTCAAGCACATGGATGACGAAACGCATCGACGCGTCACGGGGGTGTCGAATCGTCCTATTCTTTCCAACCTGCGCGCGTTGCGGCGGGAGTTTCCCAACATGCCGTTGCGCGTGCGCACGCCCGTCATTCCTGGCGTCAACGATTCGGAAGAGAATCTTATGGCGACCAGCGAGTTCGCCCGTTCGCTGGGAGCGGAGTACGAGCTGCTTGCCTACCACAGCATGGGGCGTTCGAAATACCGTTCGCTCGGCCGACCGTATCCCATGGGCGACGCGGAGCTTTCCAAAGAAGCGTTTGCGTCTCTGCGGGAAAAGGTGTCTTCCCTATAATTTTTTGCAGCCTCCGGGGGAACCATGAAACGCGCACAGACTCCCGTGTCGTACCGTCGTCCTTCGCATCTGCGCAGACGCATCAGCTTGATAGCTTCTTCCCGTCCGCGACTGCTTATGGACAGAGCGGTGTATTTCACCGAGTCCATGAAGGAAACGGAAGGGGAGGAGCTTCCGCTGCGTTGGGCGAGGGCTCTCGTTCACGCGCTGGAGCGCGTTCCCGTGGAGCTTTCTCCCGACGAGTTGCTTGTCGGTTCGTTGGGCTCCGGCCGGTACGGCATTTTTTACCCCGAGCTGGACAGCGTGTTTGTGGAAGGGGAGGCCTTCGATCCGGAAGAGTTCTTTTTGTCCGAGCGCGACATGGAGCTCGTGCGCGACCGCGTTCTTCCGTACTGGCGCGGCCGCACCTATCCGGAACTTTTCTACGCCGAGCTTCCTGACGAGATCAGGAATTTGTTGTATATCGACGACGATCCGTTTCATCCGGCGTTTATTGTGCAGGAAACGGCCACGGTGCGTCATTCCCTGCAGTGGGCGCTGGACTACAGCAAGGTGATTCGGCGGGGGTTCCGCGGCATTGCGGAAGACGCGGAGCGCATGAAGGAGATGAGTTCCGATCCTTCCAAGCGCAGTTTTTACACGGCGGTGGCTGAGCTGTGCCGGGGGATTCGGCGTTTTTCCGAACGGTTCGCGTCGTTGGCGGAGGAGCAGGCTCTTGGCGCGAACACCGAGGAATTTCGCGAGAATCGCCTGGAGCTCGCCGAGCGTTGCCGTCGCGTGCCGTGGGAGCCGTCCGGCAGTTTTGTGGACGCGCTTCAGGCGCAGTGGATCACGCAGATGGTGTCCCGCATGGAAGCGGAATACGGAGGCAACGTCAGCAACGGGCGCATGGATCAGTATCTCTGGCCGCTGTATCGGCATGACCGGGAAAACGGACTGCTGACGGAACAGCGGGCTCGCGAGTATCTTGACGATTTGTGGTGTCACATCGCCCAGTTCGTCCGTCTGAAGCCTTCGCCCACGGGAGCCAAGATCTACGAGGATCTCGCGCACTGGGAATTCACCACGCTGGGAGGAATGCTTCCCTCCGGGGAGGACGCCACCAACGAACTTTCCTACCTTCTGCTTCATTCGGCGTCGGAATTTCCTCTTGATTATCCGTACGTCGGCATACGCATTCATCGGGACACGCCGGAAGCGTTTCTTCGGGACGTGTGCCGCGTGACCCAGAGAAATGACGTCAGTCCGGTTCTTTTCAACGACGAGACCATCGTGGCCAGACAGAGAGCCAACGGAGCCACGCTGGAGGAGGCCCGCGACTACTGCGGCAGCGGATACTCCGAAGCGCGTCTCATCAACCGGGACACCTATTTCGTCGGCGCGACGTGGCTGAATCTTCCGGCCGTGCTGGAAATGGCGTTGCGGGACGGCTTTTGTTCGCCCAATCCATGTAGGCGCATGGGGCTGCCCACCGGCGCGGCGGCGGACATCCGGGATTTTTCTTCGCTGATGACGTGTTTTCGTCGTCAGCTTCTGCACATTCTCGATCTTTCCTTCCGTCAGCAGGCGATTCTTGAGCGGCTGCGTCCGCAGATCATCGCGTCGCCGCTGTTGTCCAGCCTGCATGATCTCTGCATGAAGCACGGCGTGGACGTGGCCGCGGGGCTTGTGCCCGAGGGGAGGAGCATCGGGGGCTTTCTCGGCATCATCGGTTTCGCCACTGTGGTGGACTCGCTGGCCGCCATCGACACGTTGGTGTTCCGGGAGCGGCGGCTTTCTCTGCCTGAATTGCTCGACATTCTTGCGGCGAATTTCGAGGGGCATGAGGACGTGCGTCAGCTTTGCCTGAACTGCCCCAAATACGGCAACGGCACCGCGTGGGTGGACGCCATAGGTCGGGACATAGACAGAATGTTGCTCAAGCGCGCCCGCTCCGAAGTGAACGCCTACGGCGGCCGCGGAGAAATTTTTTATGTGCCCGTCAAGGCGCATATCGCCATGGGGCGGGTGTCGGGCGCGACGCCGGACGGGCGTTTCGCCGGAAACAACTTCTCGTTCGGCGTCACGCCGTCGCTGCTGGTGGGCAAGCTGGGGCCGACGGTTTCGCTGAGCTCGGAAATGGCCGTGCAGAACCCTGACATTCCGTCTCTCGGCGCGAGGGTTATGTTTTCCACGCTTCTTCCCGGCCAGGCGTGCGGCGAGGCGGGGCTGGAAACGCTTATGTCCGTGATTCGGACGTGGTGCAGACAGCCGCACTGGTTTCTTCGTTTTCAGATTCTCACGCCGGCGGAATTGACGGTGTTACGCAATTCCCCCTATGAATACAACAGTCTTTTTTTGAACATTCCGGGATTTAATTCTCAGGGATATTCCTTTCCTTCCGCGGCGTTTTCTTTTAAGTGTCCGTTGCATGAAGCCAGATAGCAGGCGGGCCCGTCATGTCGAAATCCACCAGAGATGAGAAGTTCCCCGTGTCTTCTCTTTCTTTTCTTTCCCTTGATAGCATACGGATCGTGACGGAAACGCTTTCCGTCGGCGTGATGCTTGTCGATGCCGACGGCGTGCTCTATCACGTCAATCAGGCGGCGCAGTTTCTTCATCAGGGGGGCGGCGTTCCCAAGGCGGGCTTTCCGCTGGCGGATGTCAGCCCTCATGACTGGGTGGAAGTGAAAAAAGTGCTGACCACCGGCGTGCCGCAGATCTGTTCTCTGCTGCGCATGCCCATGGCGACGGTGCTGGTCAGCCGCATGCCCGTCATGCGTCTCGGCGCGACGGTCGGCGTCATGACCATGATGCAGGACATCAACAATTTTAACGCCGCGCTCCATGAGTTTCCCGAATTTCAGAATCTCGCCCGTGAGTTTGAAACGGCGGTCGAGCAGTTCGAGGGCGTTTTTTTGTCCTTGAACAGCCGCGGAATTATTCGTCATGTCAATTCCGCGTATGAAAAGCTCATTCTTTTGGGGCGGCAGGGTCTTGTCGGACGACATATTGAGGACGTTCAGCGGTCGCCCCGCCATCTGGTGTCGCTGTTCAACGAGGCCAAGGCGTCCCGAGCCGTGGCGACCATGCCCGTCGCGCTTCCCACGGGAAAGACGCTTCAGGGATGCGCCACGCCGTCTTTTGATGAAAACGGCGAGCTGTTCCGTGTGATGCTCCGTCTGAAGAGCGCGGTTTCTCCCGCCGCGGAAACGAGCCGGCCCGCGGCTTCCGTCGCGCCGAAGCCGAGCGTGCCCTCGGCGGAATTGCAGCGAGTCTGTCACGCTTCCGGGTTCACGGTGCACAGTTCCGCGATGAATCATGTGGTGCAGCAGGCCCTCAAGGTGAGCAAGACCAGCTCCTGCGTGCTCATCACCGGGGAATCCGGCGTGGGAAAGACCATGCTGGCCTCTCTGATCCACAACAACAGCGGCCGGAGTTCCCGACCTTTTGTGGTCATCAACTGCGGAGCGATTCCGGAACAGCTTCTGGAAAGCGAACTTTTCGGCTATGAAAAGGGCGCGTTCACCGGCGCGAACGCCCATGGAAAGATGGGACTGATAGAGACGGCCGACAAAGGCACGCTTTTTCTGGACGAGATAGGCGAACTTCAGTATAGTCTTCAGTCTAACTTGCTTGAAGTATTTGAAAAAAAGTCATTCATCAGAGTCGGCGGAACGAAAAGGACGTCGGTCGACATACGCATTCTCGCCGCCACCAACAAAAACCTGGCGGAAGAGGTGGAGAAGGGCAATTTTCGTCGGGATTTGTTTTATCGGCTCAATGTCATTCCCATAGCCATTCCGCCGCTTCGCGAGAGGCCCGAGGACATTCAGGCTATGATCGAACAGCTGATAAGCCAGTATAATTCGCAAAACGGCGCGTCCAAGAAAATGTCTTCCGAGCTTTTGCGCTGGCTTCTTCGCTATCCCTTCCGGGGGAACATGCGCGAGCTCGTCAATATCATGGAATGGCTGCTGGTGATGAGCGAGAACGACGTGCTTGGCCTGCACGATTTGCCCTCGCGGTTGCAGCAGGAATATCATCTGACCGAGCAGGCCAGAGTGGAGCCGGCGTCCTTGCCGGACATCACTCAACCGGTCAGTTCTGCGGCGGCGTTTTCCGTTCCGGATATAAAGATGGGGGTTTCTCTCAAGGATGCCGTGGCGGCGTTTGAAAAAAGTTATCTTGAAAAAGCCATGAAGAAGTACGGCTCCATACAGGCCGTTTCCGACGCGCTTGACGTGCATTTTTCCACGTTGTGGCGCAAGCTCGTGAAATATGATCTGGTCCAGAACCATGCCGCGCAGGAGAAAAAGTATGTCCCATAGTCCTTTGCGATGCCTTGTCAGCGGAATCCAGCATTTTTCCCCCTGCGTCGGGCACGGTCTGCGCACCACCATTTTTTTGGCGGGTTGTCCTCTGCGTTGCTTCTGGTGCTGCAATCCTGAATGCCGCATCAACAGACCGGTGCTGGTTTGCAATATGGAAAAATGCATCGGACGGCACGCCTGTGGGCATTGCATGGACGCCTGCCCGAATTCGGCCATTTACAGCAGCAAGAATGTCATTCGCGTGGCGCGCGACCGTTGCCGCAATTGCGGGGCGTGCGTTTCCCGCTGTCCGTCCGGCGCGTTGTTCATGAGCGGCCGTTCCATGAGTCCCGAGGAAATCATGGAGGACGTCATGAAGGACAAGGATTACATCATGAACGGAGGCGGCGTCACGCTGAGCGGCGGCGAACCTATGATGCATCCCCAGGAATCGGCGGAAATACTTCGTCTCGCGCACAGCCTCGGCCTGCATACGGCCATGGAGACCTGCGGTTTTTTTGATCTTGACGCCCCGGCCGCCATAGCCGCGCTTCAGGAGACGGATCTGCTGTTTTTTGACATCAAGCATAGCGATCCGCTTATCCATCGCCGGGGCACGGGCGTGGATAATTCCAGAATTCTTTGCAATTTTGAACGGATATCCGTGGAATTTCCCCATTTGGAACTTCACAGTCGCACGCTCATCGTTCCGGGATTCAACGACGACGACGCCACCATGCGCAATATCGCGCGCATTGTGAAGAGAACTGGATCGTTCTTGCATATTCTTGAAGTGTATTCCGGCATCTGCCAGGATAAATACGCGCAGCTCGGCATGCCGTTCAGTCAGTTTCCGGCGTCTCTGGCTCAGGGGAGGATGGAAGCCATCATGGATATTTTCCAGGAAGAAGGGCTTTCCGTGGAACTTCATTAATATTGTTCTTGTTATGGCTCCCTTGTCGACGCCGGGAAAATAACGGGAAGACGGCGGCAGCGTTTTTTTGACGCAAGCGTCGTTCGAAACGCGGATGTTTTTGCAGATATGCAAGCAAAAACGATGAACGATGGCGCAGGTAGCATATAATATATTGGAATTATATATTAATATAATATGGTATAAAATATGCATGTATCCTGGCGCATCATTTATCAACCCAGGAGGCAAACATGTTGCAGCTTCTTTTCAAACCGGAACTTCACTATTTCGACACGTGTCGGGAATTCGCGGAACGGTTTCGCATTACGGCTGACGATCTCGTGCTCACCAACAAATATATTTATGAGCCTTTTTTCGGTCCGTTGGATCTTCCCGCCATGACGCTGTATCAGGAAGAATTCGGATCCGGCGAGCCGTCGGACGTTATGGTGAACGCCATTCTTGAAGCCATGGAAACGAAGGCCGTCCGCCGCGTCATAGCCGTGGGAGGAGGCACCATCATCGACATCGCCAAGGTTTTGGCCGTGGCTCCGACCGGGGAGCGCGTGGATGATCTTTTCCGCGACATGGGAAATCTTCAGTCGCGGCGCGAACTGGTCATTCTTCCCACCACGTGCGGAACGGGCAGTGAAGTGACCAACATTTCCATACTCAACAGAACGAGCATGGGCACCAAAATGGGATTGGTTTCTCCGTCCATGTTTGCCTCGCAGGCCGTGCTCGTGCCGGAACTTCTGTCCACGCTGCCTTACGGCGTGTTCGCCACGAGTTCCATCGACGCGCTCGTGCACGCCGTGGAATCCGCGCTTTCTCCCAAGGCCACGCCGTACACGCGCATTTTCAGTGACAAGGCGATGCAGCTGATTCTTCGCGGGTATCAGCGCGTGCGGCAGGAGGGGCCGCAGGCCCGCGTGCCGCTGATGAAGGATTTTCTCATCGCCAGCAATTTCGCGGGGCTGGCTTTCGGCACGGCCGGATGCGCCGCCGTGCACGCCCTGAGCTATCCGCTCGGAGGCTCTTTCCATGTTCCGCACGGGGAATCCAACTATGCGCTTTTCGTGGCCGTGCTCAAGGCGTACCGTCGCGTTCGTTCGGACGGCGCGCTTGCGGAACTGGAGTCTTTTCTTGCGTCCGAACTGTCCTGCGAGCCGGAGGAAGCGTTCGACGCGCTCGGCGAGCTGCTGGCCGCGATTCTTCCTTTGAAGCGTCTGCGCGAGTACGGCATGAAGGAAGAGGACATTCCCTCCTTCGCGGGAAACGTGCTGGCGTCGCAACAGAGACTGCTGGCCAATAATTACGTTCCGCTTTCGGAGCGGCAGATCGAAGAGATTTACGCCTCACGCTGGTAGGCGACGCATGGCTTTCGTTGCGTCCGCTCCGCGTTGAGAAAGGTCCCCGAGCGGAGAACGGACAGACGCGCCGCGCCCGGTTTTCGTCCCGAGAAGGGACGGGAGCCGGGCGTTTCCCTTTGTCGGCTTTTATGCTATTCCTGTTGACCGCGGCCTGTCTCTTTCCCGCGGAACGGCGGGACGGTTTCGACGATGCGTCCGCGTAGATTTTTTATAAAGGCCAGCCATGAAAATTCTTCTCGACAGCGGAAGCGGCGGCAGAGCGTCGCAGCGGCTTATCGCCGACGTGTTTCTCCGGCATTTCGACAACGGCATTCTGCGCCGCATGGACGACGCGGCCCTGCTTGACCTTAACGGCCCCGTGGTCATGAGCACCGACGGCTATACCGTAACGCCGTTGTTTTTTCCGGGAGGCAGCATAGGCACCTTGGCCGTGCACGGCACGGTGAACGATATTTCCATGCTGGGGGCGCGCCCTCGTTATCTTTCCTGCGCCTTTATTCTTGAAGAAGGGCTGGACATGGACGTGCTTGAAAGGGCGGCGGCCGATATGGCTCTGGCCGCTCGTCGCGCCGGCGTGGAAATCGTGACGGGCGATACCAAGGTGGTGCCGCGCGGCGCGTGCGACGGCATGTTCATCACCACGGCCGGCGTGGGCGAGGCGTTGACGGATCCCGCGCCTTCCGGCCATGCGGCCAGACCGGGCGACGCCGTGCTCGTCAGCGGTTCCATGGGCGATCACGGACTCACCGTGATGGCGAGGCGGGACGGCCTGACCTTTGCCGCGGACGTGATCAGCGACAGCGCGCCTCTGAACCGCATGGTGGAACGCCTGATCGCGGAGGTGGGGGACATTCATACGCTGCGCGATCCCACGCGAGGGGGACTCGCCACCACGCTCAATGAAATCGCCGAGCAGTCTGGCGTGGGGTGCGTGATTGACGAGTCCGCCGTTCCGGTGCACGAAAGCGTGCGCGCCGGTTGCGACGTGCTCGGACTCGATCCGCTGTATCTGGCCAACGAGGGCAAACTCATCTGCGTGCTGCCCCGCGAGAAGGCGCAGGCCGCGCTGGACGTCATGAGGTCGTGCGAATTCGGCGCCGAGGCCGCCGTCATCGGCGAGATCACGGCGGCGGAGAAACCCCGCGTGGAGCTCCGCACCTTTATGGGCGGTTCGCGACTGCTTTCCATGTTGGAAGGGGCGCAGCTGCCCCGCATCTGCTGAGGTCGCCATGCGCGTTGCCGTCTGGAATACCGCGTTTCTGGGAGACTCCGTTCTCACGTTGCCGCTTATTCGCGTGCTCAAGGCCGCGTGGCCGGAGGCGGATCTGGATTTTTACGTCCGCGGGGGGCTGTCGTCGCTCTACGAGGCGCAGCCGGAAATTTCCCGCGTCTTCGCCTGCGACAAGCGTGGCAGGGAAAAAGGTCTGGCCGCCGTGCTGCGTCAGGGGCGCAGGATAGCGGGCGAGCGTTACGACATCTGGGTGGACGCGCATCTCAGTCTGCGCAGTTCCTACATGGCGTGGGTGAGCCGCGCGCCCGTGCGCGTGGGCTATGCGGAAGCCGCGCTTTCCCGCGTGGCGTTCACGCGGCGCGTGAGTCGTCGTTTCCGGGAATTTCAGGAAATAGAGCGTCTGCTGCTTCTGGCCGAAGCCCTGGATATTCCCCGCGCCGTGCTGGATGACGCTTCGTTGCGCTGGCCGGAGCTGACGCTGCCGTCAGACGCGCGCGAGGAAGCGGCCAGACTGCTTTCTCCTCTGCCCGCGGGACAGATCGTCGGTCTGCATCCCGGTTCGGTATGGCCCACCAAACGCTGGACGCCGGAAGGCTTTGCCTTTATTCTGCACCGGGCGCTGGAGAGCGGCGTCAACGCCGTGCTTCTGGCGGGTCCCGGCGAGGAAGGCACCGCGGCCGAGGTTCGCGCGATTGCGGGCGTTCGGGAGAACGAGCCGCGTTTTCTGGATTTGTCAGGGCGCACGTCGCTGCTTTCGCTGGCCGCGGTTCTGGGCAGGCTGGACTGCTACGTCACCAACGATTCCGGTCCCATGCATCTTGCCTGGGCGCAGCGCGTTCCGGTAACGGCGTTGTTCGGACCCACGGTGCGCGAGCTCGGTTTTGCGCCCCGCGGCGAGATGAGCTCCGTAATGGAAGCGGACGTGCCATGCCGTCCTTGCGGACTGCACGGTCACAAAGCGTGCCCGAAGGGGCATTTTGACTGCATGAAGAATATCGATCCCGAAGCCGTGTGGCGCGACGTGGAACGCAAACTGGCGGCGAGGGGCTAGGAACAAGCCATGTCTTCATCCAAGAACAGGCCGTTGCCGCAGAGTCTCGGCCTGCCGTTTACCGGCGCGGACAGCCATGCGCATCTCGATGACGAGCGTCTGCTGCCCGATCTTTCCGGCATGTTGGAACGCGCCGCGGAATCCGGCGTGTCTCTTATTGTGCACATGTTTCTTCAGCACGAGCGTTACGCGGCCAATCGGAACCGTATTCTCGACGCCGCGGCCGCTCTGCCCAAGGCTCCAGACATCTGTTTCGCCCGCGGTCTGCATCCCGAAGACGTGCTGCGGGCCGATGAAGAAGAATGGGAACGTCTGGTGGACGCGGTGAAGAACGATCCGCTGATCAGAGCCGTGGGAGAAATCGGGCTGGATTATCATTATGAGGAAGGCTATTCTCCTTCCGCGCTCCAGGAGCCGTGGTTCCGGCGTCAGCTCAGGCTGGCGAAGGAACTGGACATGCCTGTGGTTATCCATTCCCGCGACGCGTGGGACAAGGTGTTCGCCATTCTCGACGAGGAGGGCATGCGCGATCGGCCTCTGCTCTGGCATTGCTTCGGAGGCGACGAGACGCGGGCCAGGCAGATTATGGAACGAGGATGGCATATCGCCTTCGGCGGGGCCGCCACGTTCAAGGCCAACGGCGAAACCCGCGCCGCGCTTCACGCCGTGCTGCCGGAACGGCTCATGCTGGAGACGGACTGTCCCTATCTGGCTCCCATGCCGTGGCGCGGCAAAACCAACGAACCGGCTTTGACCGTGTTTACGGCGCAGTGCCTCGCCGAAGAGCTGGGCGTGAGCGTGGAATCCTTGTGGACGCTTGCCGGAGAAAACGCGCGCCGATTTTTCGGCATGCCTGTGGGCGGAAGCGCGTCGGCGGAGCGTTGAAGGCTTGCGCCGAAGCGGCCCGGCGGCCACGAAAAACGGCGGGCGCGGCGACGGTCCGGCGGCAACGAAGATAAACGCGCCTTTCGGGGCGAGACTGTTCAGGAGAGAGGGATGGGCAAGCCCGGATTTCATTGCATTACGTTCGGCTGTCAGATGAACGTCAACGATTCCCAGTGGGTGGCTCGCGCGCTCATGCGCATGGGCTTTGAAGAAAAGCCGCTGGAAGAGGCCGACGTGGTGCTTCTCAATACCTGTTCCGTGCGGGAGAAGCCGGAACAGAAGGTGTACAGCGCGCTCGGACGCGTGCAGCGGTCGAATCCCCGCGCCGTGGTGGGCGTGGCCGGATGCGTGGCCCAGCAGCTCGGCGAGGAACTCATGCGCCGTCATCCCCAGGTGCGCCTGGTGGCGGGAAGCGACGGCGTGGCTTCCGTGCCCGAGGCTTTTGCGCGCCTGCTCCGCGAACCGGGGTTGAAACTTTCCTTCCTGGATTTTACCGACATTTTCCCCGATCGCGACCCCTGTCTGCTGAACGCCGAGGGCAGGCCGGAACAGGATGGCGTGACGCCCGTGGCGTATGTGAACATCATGCAGGGTTGCGACAATTTCTGCGCGTACTGCATCGTTCCTTACACGCGCGGCCCGCGCAAGTCCCGGTCCACGCAGGCCGTGCTCGATGAATGCCGGTCCTGGGTGGCGCGGGGCGCGGGCGACATCACGCTGCTGGGGCAGAACGTCAACGTTTTCGGCAACGACAAGAGCGGCGACGGAACGACGTTTCCTGAGCTTCTGCGTCAGGTGGCGGCCATTCCCGGTTTGCGGCGCATTCGTTTCGTGTCCGCGCATCCGAGAGATTTTTCTCAGGAAACCATAGACATGTTCGCCGAGCTGCCGCAGCTCTGCCCCCGTCTGCATCTTCCTCTTCAGTCCGGCTCCGATTCCATGTTGAAGAAAATGGGGCGCGGCTACACCATGGAGAGGTATCTCGGCGTGGTGGACGCGCTGCGCAAGGCCCGCCCCGACATCGCTCTTTCCACGGATCTTATCGTGGGCTTTCCGTCGGAGACGGAGGAGGAGTTTGAAGACACGCTGAAAGCCGTCGACAGCTGCGGATTTATGTCGAGTTTTTCCTTCTGCTATTCCGACAGGCCCGGAACCAGGGCTTCGGCCATGCCGTTCAAGATTCCGCACGAGGTGCAGCTCGAGAGACTGGAGAGACTCCAGAGTCTTCAGAACGATCGCGCCGAGGCGTGGCTGAGAAGTCGGGTGGGACTGACCACCGACGTGCTTCTGGAAGCTCTCAGCCATCGTCAGGACGGCGGCGGTAACGTCTGGCAGGGACGCGATCCTTGGGGCGACATGGTCAACGTGCGCATGCCCGAAGGGGAAGGGCGTCCCGGTCAGTTCGTGGACGTGAAGATAGAAAAGGCCCTGAAGCATTCGCTTAAGGCTGTGCCCGCGCGGTAGGGCATTTTGGCGGAAACGTCGTTTCGCGCGGCGCGCGGAGAAAAAGGCGGTCGGTGTGGTCCGGCCGCCTTTTTCTTATGGGGCATGGGGAAGGTCAGCAGTTGCATTCGGCGCCGGAGATGGCGTCGACGCGCAGATTCTGTTTGGCCTGATCCAGCGCGTTTTTATCCATGCCGGGCACGTCGGCAAGCTCGTCGATGGACATGAAGTCCCCCATCTCTTCGCGGTATTGGATGATGGATTTGGCAAGCTCGGCGTTGAGGCCTGGCACGGCCGTGAGTTCTTCCAGCGTGGCGGTGTTGACGTTGATGCCGTTCTCTTCGGCAAAGGCGACGGCGGAGAAGGAGAGGCAGAGGGACAGGGCCAGAGCGGAAATGAGCGAACGTTTCATGAAATGCTCCTTTGCGGGTTACCAGCTGAGATAGGACCAGGAATACATGAGAAAGCAGACGATGAGAGAAAGCAGCGACGAGGCGGCGAGACAGAGATGCTTGCGCCCCAGTTCGACCTGCGCCCTGTGGGCGTGAAAGACGCCCATGTAGATGGCCGTGGACGTGGCCCAGAAGAGCAGCAGGGCGAACAGTATCTGGAGGTAGAACGTAATGCCTGTCATGGAGACTCCTTGAGGAGAAGGGGATCGGCGTGGTTCGGGAGTCGCCGGCCGGGTCTGGTACCCCGGCCGGCGGACGAGGGGAGTTCCTGAAGGGCGGACGGGCCGGTCAGAAAAGTCAGGCGGGTCAGAGCCATCCCGCGCGTTGAACGATGACGGTGAGCAGCATGAGCGCGACGGCGGCGAAAATGCCCACCATATCGCGGTCGCGTTCTTCCTGCCCGGAATTGTCCATGTAGTTGAAGCCTTCTTCGTCGGTGGTGTGGGAATGGCGCATGCGTTTCTCCTTAGATGATCGGGAAGCGGAAGTGGGCCGCGGCCAGCAGACAGCCGACGAGAACGGCGAGGCGCGCCAGCCCGGAGGCAAAGGCCAGAACGACGCCGCGCAATCCCCATTGGGCTATCTCGCGCAGGGGAAGCGAAAGTCCGAGGGCCGCGGCCGCCAGGGAAAAGTCCCATTTCACCAGTTCGAAGATGGCGAGGTGGGCGGGTTCCTTCACAATGTGGAACTGCACCGCGATCCAGGCGACGATGAACGCCACGATGAACAGCGGCAGCGTTTTGTGGGCTTTCGTGGCCATGACGTTTTCCGCGTGGGGATACCGTCTGGCGCGGATGAACATGACGAAAAACACGAACAGAAAGCCCGCGGGCATGAGCGCGTGGCGGACGGGTTCCACATAGTGCGCCCAGTGACCGGCCTCGTAGCTGTACCCGAAGGCCGCGTTGAATGTTTGTCCCGTATTGCCCACGCCGAAGACAGAGAGCACGGCGAAGGCCTTGTCGTCCATGTTCAGGGCGTGTCCCAGAAGGGGAAGCAGGAACGACGTCACAAGGCCGAAGAGCAGCACGCATCCCAGAGCGTTGATGACCTGCCCTCCCTTGGATTTGAGCATGGGCATGAGGATGGCGACCACGTGGGGGTCTCCCGTGGAGAGCGCGCCCGCGATGGTGGCGTAGTGTCGATCGTCCATGCGCAGGAGTCGTCCGAGCAGCATCGTCAGCGAGGCGGTGAACAGCATGACGGCGAAGGCGGCGAGAATAAGGGGCAGTCCCGCCTTTTCCGCGTGGCTGAACATGAAATGCGGCGCCAACATGATGATGCCGAGGGGCATGAGAATGTGGATGAAGGAAAGTCCGCGTTTCCAGCAATCCGGAACGCCGAACACGTTGCCGATGACGAGCCCCATCAGAAAGGGATTCCACACGAAGTTGGAGTTGAGTATCTGAAAGAGCGGCTGATGATTGATGGGGCCGATGACGGCGTCGAGCCAGCGGAACAGGTTTTCCAGGGTGAGAGGGTTGGGGTTGCCCGCAAGATTGTTGGAAAAGAGCGCGATGAAGAACATGGCCAGCAGTCCGGGCAGGGATTCCCGCAAGCTGTAGAGACAGCTGAACAAAGAGCGTCGACGCGTTTCATAGGGAATATTCATGATGCTTACCTGCTTTTCCTATTGGAACTTGAGGGCCGTCCAAGCGTCGAGCCCGCGTTCGGGGTGGGGATGCGCGCCGGTGCGCCAGTATTCCTGCCATGCGGAACGTTCCATGAGCGACGCGCGCAGGAACCCTTCAATGGTGCCGTTCACGCCCATGAGCACGTCGATGTTGTTGCGCGGCTGGAAAGCCAGATTGGCGCTTTTGAACACGCGTTTGCGGTAATTGGTTTCGATGTGCCAGGCATGGATCATTTCTCCGTCGAAGCTGTCGATGACGATGCTGAACTGCGGTTTGCCGTCGGCCATGCGGGGGCCGTCGAATCGGGGATGTTCCTTGTCCAGAATGATGGGGTCGGGGTTGTCCAGCAGCACTTCGTTGAGCTGGTAACAGTGACCGCACACGTCGGGTCGAACCATGAAACGGGGATCGCCTTCAAAGGGAGTGTCGCTTTCCAGCTTTTTGAGATCCACATAGGTGTAGAAGGCGGCTTTTCCTTTTTCGAAGGGCGTTTTCACGTCCATTTCGGCCAGAACCTTGTTTTTGCCCTCGTCAAACTGGAATTGCAGGGAGTTCACCACGCGCTGATGCTGGGGCAGAAAGGCTCGAGTTTCGTCATTGAGCGGGCCGAGCGTTCTGGTTTCGGTCAGAGAGCCGTCGTTGCGGCGTAGTTCCACGGTGGCGAGTCCGGCGCGCTCGTCAAAGGAAAGCAGCTTCAGGGTATGGTTTTTCCCCAGAGGCTTTTCTTCGCCAGGGGCCAGAAGGGCGCGCACGGGTTTCTCATAGGTGTACTGCACGCTCTGGATGGCGGGCGTGCCGAAACTTTTGACCCGCACGTAGGTTTCGCCCACGAATTCCGGTTCTATCCAGGTGGCTCCTTCGGCGAAGCGGTCGTGCAGGTAATAGCGGTCGCCGTTTTCGCGGCTCAGGCCCTGCGCGAGCTCGAAGGGCGCGCCGAAGTTGTTGCCGGAATACTTCACCACGTTGATCTGCGCCATGGGCCGGTCGTCGAGCAGATGGCTTTCGGTAAAGCGCAGCACCTTGTTGTTGACGCCCAGCGGCTGATCCTGCCAGTAGATGGGGTGCAGGCTGGCGTCCGGCTGAACGCGCCAGAAATCGATGTCGAAATTGCGCCGCGTGAACGTGGTGGATTCAAAGGTGGCGATGTAGGCGCGGCGGCCCAGCATGTAGAAGGTTTCCCCGTTCAGGGCGCGCACGTTGCGGGCGTTGCGCGAGGTGTAGAACAGTCCGGCCGGCGGAATGACGATGCGGTTGTTTTTCCAGTCCACATAGCTGCCGCGGATGACGAGGCCTTCGGAAGACGTGAGCCGTTCTCCTCTGCGGTTGGTCACCTGCTCGCGCCCGAAGCCGCGCATGAGCCCGCCGAAGGGAGCCGTGGGATCGGGCGCGTGGAAGGCCATGTTGGGCATGACGCTGGGGAAGGACGTGAAATGCGAACCCTGAACTTCGGTGCCGAAGTCGGGCATGGCGAGGCGGTTGAGAAAGCTGTCTTCCAGAATGGAAACGAATGTGGGCGTGCGGCCGATGAAGCAGTCGATGTTTTTGCGTCCCTTGTCCGTGAAGGAAAGGTTGTCCGTGCGCTGGAAGAAGGCGTCCCGCAGATAGTAACTGCGAACTCTGTCTCCCTGAATGTCGTCGGCCACCAGGCGGAACGCCGGTCGGTTCCAGACGTCGGAGTGCTTGACGGGGCCATCGAAGGCGTCGCGTTCTGCGTCGAGCGTGAAGGGTTCCGCGTTTTCCAGCGTCAGCCGTTGCAGCTTGCCGGTGAGCAGGTTGGCTTCCAGACCCACGATGTAGCGATGGTCCAGGGGCCAGGGCGCGCCGTTTTTCACGGTGACGAGATCGCGGTAGACGATCAGGCTGAGCACGCCGTCCTTCCAGTCGTGGGGCACCTCCGTGGACCATGGAACGAAGTCGGAATGGCGCAGATACTCCGGCTGAACGGCAATTTCAATGCGCATGTCTTCGCCGGGCACGGTAAGACTGTATGAGTCCTTTTCCTTGTCGTCGTCCTTGTATCCCTGAGAGCTGACGGGACGGATCACTTTTTCGGCCAGTACCTTGTCGCCGCCGAAATCGGTCACGCGAACGCGGAAACCTTCGTTTTCCCGGAAGGCGTAGATGCGTTTCGCGCCATAGAGACGATATTCTTCCTGACGAAGATCCAGAGCCACCGGTCGAGAGAGCGAAAACGTCGCTTCTTCGATGACGGGATAGGAAAGCGAGGCGAAGGTGGCTTTCTGGAAATCGTGATCCTTCACTTCAAAGCGGCTGGCGCCGTATTCGAACGCGGGATCAAGAAAGAACTCGTCCAGCTGTTCCACGTCGCCTTCCAAGCGGCTGCGGTCCGGCAGATCCTTGATGCCGGGAAATTTGGAGGAGACGGAAAATTCCATGGGCCAGTGCCCGGAAGGCGCGATGAGCGCCATCTGAATGTAGGGCAGATCGTAGTGGTCGGTGGCGTAGTCGAACCACAGACGGTATCCCGCCATGTCCACGGGCTTTTTTTCGCCTTTTTTCAGCGTGACGTCCCTGACCGTGCGCACGGATTGGGCGAGGTCCACAAGATAGGCGTGTTCGCCCAGAAGAAAGAATGGATCCCGCCGGAAGGGCGCGGCGTCCTGTTCCGTTTCCGAAATATAGCAGAGTCCTCCGGCAGGAACGGAGGCTTCGCCGTTTTTGACGACGCTTTTGCGCACGAGAACGGCTTCCGACAGATCGCGCCGCTGTCCATATTGATTTTTGAAGGACTGACGTCGCAAACCTCCCAGATCGGGAATGAAGGGCATGTCTCCGGCCGGGGCAAGACCGTGCGGACTTTCGGCGGCCGGGGCGACGGAAAACAGAAGGCAGAACATGACTGCCGCGACGCCGGAAACGAAACGTTTGTTCATGAAAAATTCCTTGCTGTTGGAGTGGCTGGCCGGGGAGGATGGATTGCCTGTGCGGAGTCCCGCTCCGGTCAGGCAAGGGCGCGGGGGCCACCCTTCGCTTATGCAGAAATCGTTCCAAAAAAAATATCGTTAGTAATCGTGGGTAATTATATGATGCCTGCCGATAAGACGCCGCGGCGGGAGGGGGAGGATATGTGCGGGGCTCTGCACATGGGCGCAAGGCTGTGTTCCTTTCCGCGCAGGGGGAAATGAGAGGCGGCGTTCTTTACGAGGAGGCGCGTTGCCGCTACTATGATCGCCGCAAAAGTGTGGCAAGGTGAAGATATGAGCGAAAGCAGAAAGAGCGGTTACCAGATTCTGGTGGTGGACGACGATCCCGAATGGCATGAAATTCTGACGCTTCTTTTTTCCCGCAAGGGCTGGAAAACCGAAACGGCCCTGTCCGGGGAAAAAGCTCTGGCGCGGCTCGCCCTCGGCGGCATAGACGTGGTCGTCTGCGATCTTTCCATGCCAGGTCTGAACGGACTGGACGTGCTGCGCCGGGTCCGGGCCATGAACGCCAGTTTGCCCTTTATCATGATGACGGGCGTGGGCACCATAGAAAGCGCGGTGGAAGCCGTGCAGCTTGGAGCGTACAGTTATCTCACCAAGCCTGTGAACAACGCCGAACTGGCCTCCCTTGTGCAGCGCGCGGCTGAGCACGCTCGGCTGCACAGCCAGCTTCAGGAGCGTCCCCGCGAACGGCTGACGTCCGTTTCCATGATTTACAACAGTCCGTCCATGAAGCAGGTGCTCAAGACCATAGGCAAGGTGGCGAGCACCAGCGTGCCCATCCTCATTACCGGCGAGACGGGCACGGGAAAAAGTCGCCTGGCGGAATACATCCATCGGGCGAGTTCGTTCAGGGACAGGCCGTTTCTCACCATCGACTGCGCCGCTCTTCCGGAGTCTCTTCTGGAAAGCGAACTTTTCGGTCATGTGAAGGGAGCCTTCACCGGCGCGGTGAACAGTCGTCGCGGACTCCTGGAAGAAGCCCAGGGAGGCACGGTGTTTCTGGACGAAATCGGGGAACTTTCGCCTTCCACGCAGGCAAAGCTGCTGCGGGCCATTCAGGAACATGAGATACGCCCCGTGGGTAGCAATAAAAGCGTAAGCATCGACGTCCGTTTCATCGCGGCCACGCATCGCAGGCTGGAAGAAGACGTGAAGACGGGGCGTTTCCGCGAGGATCTTTTTTATCGCCTTTCCGTCATTCCTCTGTATCTTCCTCCCCTGAGAGAACGCCGGGAAGATCTGGCCGCGCTCATCGGCTTTTTCATCAATCGCTTCAATGAGCGTTACGGCCGCAACGTGACGCAGATAAGCCCCGCCGCCATGAACATTCTTTACAACCAGCCGTGGAAGGGAAATATCCGGGAGCTGGAAAACGTGCTGGAACGAGCTTTTCTGCTTACGGAAGGAGACAGGCTTATGCCGGAGTCCCTGGGGACGCTGGTGGACAGCGGAAGTTTTTCCTTGTCGCCGTCCTCGGAAGCGGCGTCTCCGGAAACGCCTCTTTCGCTTTCCGACGCCGTGCGTAACGCCGAAATCCAGGCTCTTCAGCAGGCTCTCGCTCTTTGCAACGGCAACAAGACCCAGGCCGCGGAGCTTCTGGGCATAGGGCGGAGAACGCTGTACGACAAGCTGGAACAGTTCGGCCTGATGGACCGAAAGGGAGAGTGAGGCGGAGCGTCGTTTTCCGGCGGACTATTAAACGCGAAATGCCCCTCTCGAGAGGGGCATTTCGCTATTGGTTACTTGGGGGTATTATTTTTTCGTGACGTCGCCGCCGGGATTGTAGACTTCATGACCCTTCAGCGGTCCAAGATACATCACGTCGGAGGTGTAATCGCTCTTGGCCAGTGAGAGCTTGCTGAAGATTTCCTGCGTCATGCCCGGAACCTTGAGCAGATCGGAAGGCACTTTGAAACCGCCGTTGTCGCGGGAGTACTGGAAGATGGCCTGGCACAGTTCGGGCGAGAGCTTGACCTGTTCGATGAGGGCCAGTTCGTCGGGCTGTGCGAGAGACATGGAGAATCCGAGGCTGGTCAGACCGGAGGTCACCGGATATTCCGGTTCTTCCTGATAATCTTCGACGATGAACAGATCCTTGGAGTTGCTGCGCAGTTCATCGGGCTTGACATGCACATAGAAGTTGTGCGGCGGGGTGACGCGCATGGCCTTCGGCTTGGGCAGCTTGGCCAGCTGGGGGCAGTAGTCGAAAGGCACCATGTAGGAGCGTTCGAAACTGGCGCGTCCTATCCATTCCCACACGATTTCGCCGCCGTCGGGGTGGTTCTTGAGGGGCTTCACCTGGAAGAGGCGACCGGTGTTGCATTCGCTGATGAGCGTGTTGCCGTTGGGCAGACGCTGCTGCGACCCCATGGTTTTGGAGAAGAAGGCCATGTTGGAGTAACCCTGCGTGAGATACTTCCATTCCATTTTCTTGGTCACGGGGTTCACTTCGCAGAGGATGGACTGACCGACATGATTGCGGTTTCTGGGGAAGAGGCCGTTGTCGAACAGAAGGATGTTGCCTTCGCCGGGCAGTCCCTTGGGGATCATTTCCACTTCATGGCAGTGGGAGAGGCCGCCCAGTTCGTTGTGCGTCCAGGTCCACACGATTTTTTTGGTTTCCCGGTCAATGATGATCGGCATGTCGAGATTGCGGGGATTGTAAATAATGTTGCCGGGCTTGAAGCGTTTGTCGCCCTGATCGTACCACTTGTTTTCGGGCAGGACGAACACGCTGTTGCCGTGCGTCCAGTCATGGGGGGGCGTCACCGGCGAGAACTGGTTGACGTCGAGTTCATGCCAGGGTTCCCACTGCCATACGATGTTGCCTTCCCAGTCGCTGATGACGAGCATGTCGCAGACGAGGTTGATGCCTTTGCGATGCCGGGGGCCGAACCATTCCAGATCGACGTTCTTCGCCTTTTCCGCCACTTCCTTGGGCGCGGTGGTGGCGGTCAGATAGATGATGTGATTGTCGTCGATTACGCGGAAGTCGGTGCGGGGGAATCCTATGCCTTTGAATTCCTTGAGCAGTTTACCGTCCCAGCTGTAGCGGTAGAAATGGCCGTTGGCGGAGTCCATCATGATCATGTCGCCGTTGGGCTGCAATCTGGCGCGATGAATGGTGGTGGGAGGAATTTTCCAGGTGTTGACGATGTTGCCGTTCATGTCGCGCAGATAGACTTCTTCCGCGGCGAGATCGGAAGCGCGATATCGCGCGTTGGGATGGTTGGCGTATTTTTTGTAGCTGACTTCGACAAAGTAACCGAGGTAGGCTTTATCGGGATTGAAGATGGTTACTCCAGTGGGGAAAATGGTTGCCTTAGCGTCTGACTGCTGCGGCGCGGAGGCGAGCAGCGCCAGTACCGTGGTGCAGATGGCGAATGTTCCAAGTCCCTTTCTCATATAGTGCTCCTTTGCTTGAAGGGTGTTTCCGTTCAGTACTGGAATAAATCTTTCATGATCAGAGTGACGTCGAAGCAGCTGGCCAGCACCGGCCACCAGTCTTCGCGGGTATCCACGGCTTTACGTTCCGCGTCCGCGGCGTCTCTCCCCAGGAAGAGGAAGATGGACTGGCCGTTTTCGAACTTGTCGGCGACATTGGCGTAGACGCTCGATTCCATTCTCTTGGCGTGTTTGAAGCTCGGGGAATCGGCTCCGAGAATGTCTTCCGCCGCCTTGTCCTTGAGAGTGGCCATGACGAGAATGTTCGTTTTGTTTTTATACGCGTCAAAGTCTTTGATATCTTTGGTGATGACGGTTATGCCGTTGTCTTCAAAGGAAGCCCAGCGAGCTTTTCCCAGATCCAGAGATTCTTTGGATCCGAACACATAGAGCGTGTTGTCATCGTCTTCGGCATACGCCGGCGCGACGGACGCCGCGATAATCAGCAGAAAAAGAATCAGATATTTAAGAGCCTTCATGATCGTTCTCCTTTGTGAACGTTGCGTTTTGTTCGGCGCGCGGAACGCAGGCGAGAGCGCGTCATGACGCGTCACGCGCGAGGGAAAAGCGGGGAAACCTTGAGTGAAGCGGAGGGCGAACTCAGTACGACTTCATGCCGGGCAGTGCGTTGGGATTGAAGACGAGATCGTTTTCTTCTTCAATGGGATCGAGCTCTTTGAGAAGCTGATCCGTCATGCCGGGAATGTCCGTGAGGTCGTCGAGACGGAGGAAGCGTCTTTCCGCTCTGGCCTTTACAATGGCGTGGGCCGTCTCCATGGGAAGCGTCACGCCTTCTTCGGCGCAGTCCCGCACCATTTTTTCCGCGCTGGCCCTGTTGAAGCTGAAAGACCCGGCGTACGCTGGCGCAGCCATGAGCCAGACGGTAAGAAAAAAGAGGGAGACACGAGCCTTGTTCATAGTATTATCCAGATAAATCAGCACTTTGAAGGGGCAAGCGTGAGTTCTGCGTCGGGATCGTACCACAGTGTTCCGTCATGCTCAATGGGGTTGATGGCCTGAAGCGTGTGGTTGTCCAGACCGGGCACCTTCAGAAAGTCTTCCGGAAGTTCGAAAGGCGTCTTTTTGGCCATGTCCACGATGGCGGCGGCCATTTCCGGCGTGATGTTGGCGTCGGGGATTTCCATGAGCTGTTCGACGGTGGCTTTGTTCAGATCAAAAGCGTCGGGGCCGAGTTCGGTGTCTTCCGCCAGCGAGGGGGAGGCGAGGCAGAGAAACGCGCCGACCAGAAGGGCTGCAAACGATGTTTTCATAGAGACTCCGTTATTTGCCAGATTGATAGGGCGTCTTGCTGGCGGGAATGGTGAATGTGACGTTTTCGGGAGGAATAACGGCGAATTCCTGAGGTTTTTTCAGCTGGGGCACGTACTCGTAGGGCACGCGGTAGGCTCGATACACCAGGTTGAACTTGCCGTTGGGATTGTACCAGGGACTGATGTATTCCCATACGATTTCGTTGTCGGGCGTGACTTCCTGAAACTGTCCCACGGCGCCGTTGGTGATGAGCGTGTTGCCGTTGGGCAGACGCTGCGCGGAACTTACATAGTCGCTGTAGAATTTGTAGCTTTCGCGCAGGCCCATGGCGGCGGCGGAGTGTTCCCACACCTTCTTGAGCGTGACCGGATTGAATTCCAGCACGCGGGAATAATCCCGTCGCGCGTTGCTCCATCCCAGAGGAGCTGTGGGATTGCGTTCTCCGTATCCGGCGTAGCCGCCGTTGTCGTACACCAGAATATTGCCGGCTCCCGGCAGGCCGTCGGGAATCATGTGGCAGTGATGCTGGCCGACGAACTGCCCCAGCCTGGCGAAGGCGCGCTTGTATTCCTTGCCGTTGAAGATCCATTTGTCGTCGGAATAGAAGGTGGGGCCTATCTGCCAGACGATTTTTTTGGTGGCTTTGTCGATGATGAAGCAGACGTTGAGCTGCCGGCAGGAACAGATGATGTTGTCGGGATGGAACGCCGCGTAGGTCACGGGATCCTCGGCATACCAGTGATTGGGGCCGAGATAGGAGGCGGAGTTCATGTGCATCCAGTCCGCGGCCTTGACGCCGGGAGTGCGTGTCATCTGCCAGGTGGGGAATTTATACATATTTTTTTTGAGATCTTCGGGGAGCTTCAGCTCGTCGAAATGCTCAAAGGCCTTCCAATCCCAGAGGATCTTGTTGTCCTTGTCCACTTCAAAGAGATAGTCGTCGTCCAGGGGCTTCTTTTTCGTGATGGCGGGATTTTCCGTGAACAGATGGGAGAGCACGAGAATTTTTCCGTCCGGCTTGTAGGCGACGTCCATAGTGGGGGTGTAGTAGCCGGTCGGGTTGCCTTCCACCTGAAAATCGTGATGCATGCCGGCGAGCGGAATATTGCGGACGATCTTTCCGTTCCAGTCGCAGATGGAAAGATCGGCGGACATGGGGTCGCCGTAGGTGCGGCCTTTCATGTCCGGTTTCTGTCGGGTGGCGCCCATGACGTAGCCGCCTTTCAGCAGCTTGGTGGGATGTTCCAGTTCGCTGACGTTTTTCCATTCATGGACGACGTTGCCGTTCATGTCGATGAGCACGCAGCCCTGACCGGCCGTTTCCACGCCGAACACGGTATAGCCGTTCCAGCATTTTTCAGGCTTGTAGATGGTGGTTCCGTGGGGAAACACGGAAGGAAACGCCCAGCTCAGGGAGGGAACCGCAGAGGCCGCTGCCGTCGCGGACAGACTCACAAGAAATTGACGACGATTCATCTTTTTTCCTTTGCGTTGAAGTCGGAGTCATCGGCAAGTGATGTAGCAAAGAGCGTGCCATAGTATTTTTATTTGAAATATCAAGGAAATAGATTTTATCAAAAGAATATGGCGTGAGAATTTCCGCACATGCGGTTCGACGGTGTGCGAAAAACCGCACGATTTTTTTTCTTGCGGCGAAAAGAGGCTTGGTGTTTTATCATGATGAGGAGTCTTGCATGCGTCGCCTGTCAGTTCTGATTCTTTGTGTGCTGCTGTGGCATATTCCGGCGTTTTCGTTCGGCGTTTCCCTCGGAACGGCGGAGCGTTCTCGCCGGCTCGTCATTGGCGTGCCGCCGCATTCCGCGCCGCTTTCTTTTTTGAACGAAAGCCGCGACGGGCTGCTGGGGCTGGCCGTGGATCTCAGCGTGAAGATGGCCGACGTGCTCGGCAAGGATATCGTTTTCGTGCAGAGCAACGCCCGCAAGCTGGAACAGAAGCTGCAACGGGGCGAAATCGACGCCATGGTTGGGCTTCTTCCCGTGAATCTGAAGAACGATTTTTCAGACGTTCTGGTGACGCCTCTGGCCTTGAACAGAGCCATATTGGTCGCGGGGCGTGAGCATCAGTTCACCAAGGAGCGCGATTTGGCCGGGCGCAGGGTTATTCTTCAGCGTGGAGACGCCTATATTCCCAAGATGTTGCGCATGGGCTGCACCGTCGTGCAGGCCGACTCCATCACCAACGCGCTCAATCGTCTCATGAGCGGACAGGCCGACGCCTATATCGCCAGTTCGGTGGAGATGGCGTTTTATATTGTGCAAAGCAAGAAATACAAGAACATACGCGTGATGGGCGGATCGCTGGAGCGCATTCCCATGGTCATGATGGTCGGTCGGCGATCCGGCATGCTGGAGCGCATGACGAGCGCGCTGGTCCGTCTTGAGGAAAACGGCGAGGTGGAGAGGCTGCGCTCGAAATGGCTTGGGCGTTCGTTGTACGTGCCGACCCTCTGGGAGCTGTACCGATATCACATTCTGTGCGCGATCGCGCTGCTGGCCTGCGTGATTTTTGCGTCAGTCACCTGGATATACGCGCTCAAGAGACAGGTTCGCAAAGTTTCGCGCAGACTCATACGCTCGGAGAGAAAGTATCGCGATCTTATTGAAGAGTCGCCGGACATTATCCTGCTGTTGGATGAAAACGGGCGCATCGGGCTTTCCAATCGCGCGGCGCGGAACGCGCTGCGCGTTGCCGATTCCGGGTATAGTCCAACGCTCATGGAAGCACTTTGTCATGAGGAAAACGGTTGTCTGGAGCGTTTTATGCAGCTTATACCCCGGCGCGGAGCGTTGCGCAGGGAAATCACGCTGGAGAAAGGCACCGATCGGGAGCTGGTGCTGGAAGCGAATCTTTTTATGGCGGAGACGGAACCCTCGCCCTACGCGATATGCCTCATCGGACGAGACATGACGGAACGGCGCAAGCTGGACAGACAGGTCATGGAAATGGAACGGCTGGCCGTGTTGGGAAAACTGGCCGCCGGAGTCGCGCATGAAATCAACAATCCCATAGGAATCGTCATGGCCAATGCGGAAATAGCGTTGGAGGATTGTCCGGAAGACAGCGCGCTTCGTCCCATGCTGAAGGCCATATATCGCAACGGCGAGCGCGCCGTGAACACCACGCGGCGTTTGCTGAACATCGCGTTGCCCGATTCCGTCCAGTATGAGACGCAGAACCTTACCCAGATAGTTCGGGAAGCGTTGTTCTTTCTTAAGCCGCGCCTTCGCGCCGTGCGCGTGGACGACAGTTTGTTGCCGTCGAATCTGCCCATGATGGGAAATCGCATTCTTCTGGAGCAGCTTGTGCTGAATCTTCTCATCAACGCGCTGGACAGCATGGAAGCGGAGGAAGATGGCCGGCGCGCGCTGGCGCTGGACGGACGATGCGCGTCGGGCCGCGTGCTGCTGGACGTCGTGGACGGCGGAGTCGGCATAAGCGAGGAAAACAGAAAGAAAATTTTTGATCCGTTCTTTTCAACCAAGGGCAACAAAGGATTCGGCCTCGGACTCTATATTTCCCAGCACATTGTGGAGCTGCATGGTGGAGAAATCGCCGTGCATTCCGAACAGGGAGAAGGCGCGACCATGTCGCTGTCCTTTCCCGCGGCATGCGGAGAGACCGCTTCGGAGGCGGGAAACCTTCCTTGACGGAGGGGAGGGCGCGGTAAGAACCAGAGACTCGTTTTCCGCGTCGAGACGGAAAGGCCGGACACGAATCGTTCCGTGTCCGGCCTGGAGGAAGCGTAAAGCGTTACGCGCCAGAAAGGGCGTTGTCTGGTTCGGCGTTTTTTATAGAGAGGCGGCGGCGTCCGCCGATGTTATGCCTTCGCGCGTCGACGCGCGGCGTTATTTGATGTATTCGGCTTCCCATTTGTCCATGGTGCCGTCGCTCTTGATGCCGGCCATCCAGTCGTTGACGGCCTTGAGCAGATCGGGATGATCCTTGGGCATGAGCACGCCGAAATGGTTTTCCGTGAAGGGCTTGTCCACCAGCGGCGCGGCGACCTTGGGATTGTCTTTGACGTAGCGGGAGGCTTCCATGGTTTCCGTGATCATGACGTCGGCCTTGCCTTCGCCCACGAGGCCAGGAATTTCGGCGTTGTGTTCATGCATGATCAGCTGCGCCTTGGGCGTGGATTCCTTGGCGAATTTTTCATTGGTGCCGCCGGGATTGTACATGACGCGCACGGAGGGCTGATTGACGTCGTCGAGAGACTTGAACTGTTGGACCTTGCTCTTGGTGACGAGTATGGTCTTGCCGAACGTGAGGTAGGGATCGGACATGGCCATGACCTTCTTGCGGGCGTCGGTGACGGTGATGCCGCAGATGGCCACGTCGAATTTTCCCGCCAGGGTGTCGTCTTGCAGCGTTTTCCACGTGGTGGGAACGTACACGAGAGCGACGCCCAGTTTCTTGGCCAGCGAGGAGGCCATTTCGGCGTCAAAGCCTTCATATTGTCCGGTTTTCTTGTTCAAGTAACTCATGGGCTTGTAGTCTCCGGTGGAACCCACGAGCAGCTTGCCGCTGGCTTGTATCTCTTCGAGGCTTCTGGCCTGGGCGTCGTGCATGAGAAAGCCGGTGGCGGCGAGGCACAGAGACGTCATAAGGATTTTTTTGAGCATGGAACCTCCTGAATTCGCGTTTCTCGCGGAAATTGTCGTTAGCCTAGAGCGTTCGGAGGCCGCTGTCCAGTGTCGGAACGGGGGGAGAAGAGTCCGTCGTTGTCGGAAGGCGATTCTGGAAAGAGAACGTTGCGCGTTCATGGGGGGAAAATGCGTTGGGCGTCGATCGCAAGGCGTTGGGCGGAGGAGCGCGGCCAAAGAAAGATCGGCGTTGACGGGCTTCGCGTTCCGCAGGCGACAAAAAAGGCGTCGGTGCGGAACCGACGCCTTTTCGCGATAAGCGTTTGATCGGCGAGCGCAGATTACAGCCAGCGGAACCAGTCTTTCCAGGAACCCTGCTGCTGTTCTCTCATGGCCTGTCCTTCATTCTGACGGTATTTCAGATAGGCGGCTTCGCCCTTGGTGCGGGCGTATTCCGCTTCTTCCTTCACGTCCGGATAGGTGCGCACGACGTACTGATAGCGCGTCCAGGCGGCCTGATAGTTTTCCATGCCCCAGAAAACGTTGGCGATGAACAGTTCGCGTTGCGCCAGGGTTTTGCGGCACGCGGCGATCTGTTCCGCGGCGTTCTTTCCGTATTCGGTGTCGGGGTACTCCTGCTGGAGACGAGTGAAGTATTCCAGAGCTTCACTCACCGGCGTGGCCGAATGATCAATGGACGTGTAGGAGTTCTTCAGGGACATGCCGATCTGGTAAAGCACATAGGGAATGGCTTCATGGCGGGGATGCAGCGTTTCGAAGTCCTTGTAGGCGTCGGCCGCGGAGGGATACTCGCCGTCAAGGTACTGCGCGTCGGCCAGAGACAGTTCCGCTTCCACGACGTAAGGGCTGAAGGGGAATTCGTCCTTGATGCGGGTGTAGTAGACGATGGCCTGCGAGTAGTCTTTTTCCCGCATGGCGTCATTGCCGGCTTCGAACATTTCCTGCACCGTGTCGTCGGCGGGCGGAAGGAAATATTCGTCCACGTAGGCACAGCCGCTCAGACACACGACGCAGACAAGCATTCCCAGAAGAAGCAGTTTACGCATTCCATTGCTCCAGATAAGACAAGGCGGCGGTGGCCGCCGTAGCGCCGTCGCCCACCGCGCTGCTGACCTGACGGCAGCGTTTGGCGCGGAGGTCGCCCGCGGCGAAGACGCCGGGAACGCTGGCGCACATTTCGGCGTCCGTCAGCACGAAGCCCGCGGCGTCGCGGTTGACCTCGGGGGGCAGATAGCCGCTGACCGGCTCCATGCCCACATAGAGGAAGATTCCGTCCACCGGAATGACGCGGATGTCGCCGCTGTCCAACCGGCGCACGACCACCGAATCCATGCCGAGATTGCCGCCGCGGATTTCGTCCACGACGCTTCCGGTCACGAGTTCGATGTTCGGGGTTTCGCGAACCTTGTTCTGGTAGATCATGGCTCCGCGAAAAGCCTCGCGGCGGTGAATGAGATAGACCTTGTTGACGATGCGCGAGAGATACAACGCTTCTTCCAGGGCGGAGTTTCCGCCTCCCACCACGGCGACGTCGCGTCCGCGATAGAAGTTGCCGTCGCATACGGCGCAGTAGGAAACGCCTTTGCCGGCGAAGGCGTCTTCGCCCGGCGCGCCCAGCTTGCGGTGATGGGCGCCGGTGCAGGCCACGACGGCTTTGGCGTCCAGCGTTTTGCCGTCTTCCAGGGCGAGGCGGAACGTGCGGTCGTCTGCGCGGGTCACGGAGAGCACCTGTCCGCGAACGCGGTCCACGGGATATCCGGCGAGATGCGCGTCAAAAAGATCGGCCAGTTCCCAGCCCTTGATGCTCTTGGGAAAGCCGGGATAGTTTTCGATTTCGGCGGTGCTGAGTATCTGTCCGCCCGGGGCGGCGTTTTCGACAAGCGCGACGCTGACGCCGGAGCGAACAAGATACAGGGCCGCGGTGATGCCCGCGGGCCCTGCGCCGATGACTACGGCATCGTACAACATTAGAGAGCCTTTTCGATCATGCCAACGAGGTGGGACTTGGCCACGGCGCCGGTCACCTGATCCACGACTTCGCCGTCCTTGAAGACGATGAGCGTGGGAATGGCGCGAATGCCGAACTGGCTGGGAATGCGGGTGTTTTCGTCCACATTGACCTTGCACACGAGCACGCGGCCTTCGTAGTCGGCGGCGAGTTCTTCCACGATGGGGCCGATGCCGCGGCAGGGACCGCACCAGGGAGCCCAGAAGTCAACGAGAACCGGAATGGAGGATTTGATGACGACGCTTTCAAAAGTGGCATCAGTAACGGCGGTGGACATGGGTGAACTCCTTCATGAAAATGGCTTGTGGATAGTTCCGGAGCCCTCTCCGGACACGCTCCGTCGTATCACAAAAAAAATTGATGCGGAATGATTGTAGGGACAGGGTATGCCGCTGTCAAGGCGGAGAATCTCAGAGAGGCCGCCAGTCCTGCGGAATGGTCTGCCCGCGGGGAATGGCCGAAAGGGACAGATCGTGCGCTCTGCCGGCTTTGGCCATGTGCCAGCCGGCCTTGGCTATCATGACGGCGTTGTCGCCGCAGAGGGCCAGGCGGGGAATGAAGAGGGGAATGCCCCGTTTTTTCGCGAGAGCGGCGAACTGTTCGCGCACCACGCTGTTGGCGGCCACGCCGCCGGCCACCACGATGCTTCGCGGCCGGAACAGTTCCATGGCGCGGCAGGCTTTGATGACGAGAGTTTCCGCAATGGCCAGAAGATAGGAAGCCGCGGCGTCGCACAGCTCCTGACTGGCCTGATCCAGCCTGTCGCGGGCGGGAGAGTCTCCGGCGGGAAAGTGCGCGTCCGGATGTTGCGAAAGCCAGAGCGCGCCCGCGGTTTTGAGTCCGCTGAAGCTGAAGTCGAGATTGTCGTTATGCGTGTAGGGCCTTGGGAAAAGATGCGGATCGGGGTGGCCTTTTTTGCCGAGAGCGTCGAGCAGCGCGCCTCCGGGGTAGGGGAGTCCGGCGGCCTTGGCGAACTTGTCGCAGGCTTCTCCCGCGGCGTCGTCGATGGTTTTGCCGAGCACGGCCATGTCTACCGGGCCGTCCATGCGGTAAAGGTGCGTGTGTCCGCCGGAAATGAGCACGCCCAGCGCGGGCCAGAGGATATCGTTTTCCAGTTCCGCGGCGAGCAGATGCCCCTGAAGATGGTCAATGCCGATGAGGGGAATGTCGTGCGCCATGGCCAGGGCCTTGGCGAATGCCACCCCCACCAGCAGGCTGCCCATGAGTCCGGGGCCGCGCGTGACGGCGATGCGGTCGATGGCCTTCCACGGATCGGGGCCGAGACCGGCCTGCCGAAAAAGGCTGTCGAGCAGCGGACCGATGAGACGGGCGTGTTCTCTGGAGGCAAGCTCGGGCACGACGCCGCCGAAAAGCGCGTGGATGTCGGCCTGGCTGGATATCACGGCCGCGCGAACGCCGTGGTCGTCCACGAGAGCGAGGGCGGTTTCATCACAAGAACTTTCTATTCCCAGTACGAGCATGATGGATCCGGAAAAAGTTTCGGCGGTCGCCAGCCCGGAAGACGGGCCATGTCGTCGCGCGTCGGAGGAGCCAAAGAAAAGTTTCCGTCGCGTGGCGGTCATGGCGGGAAAGCGTGATCCGGGAGAGCGGGCGCGACGCCGTTATGGACAGAACAGGCCGCGCGCCGGGAAAACCGACGCGCGGCTGAAGGAACGGGGATTGGGCGAGCCTTGTTTTCAGGAGAAACGAGGCTTGCCTTAGACTTTGCCGTTTTCCTTATAGATTTCAAGAACCTGATCCACATCGTCGGCGGAACCGATGATGAGGGGCGTGCGTTCATGGATGGCGGTGGGCACCTTTTCGAGGATGCGCATTTTACCGTCCGTGGCCTTGCCTCCGGCCTGTTCGGCCAGGAAGGCCATGGGCGCGGCTTCGTACATCAGGCGCAGCTTGCCGCTGGGATGCTTGAGGTCTTCGGTGTAGAAGAAAATGCCGCCCTTGAGCAGTGTGCGATGGAAGTCGGCCACGAGGGAACCAACATAGCGGGTGGAACGGGGAGGCATGCCGCTGGGGCGCGAGAAGGAGTGAACGGCCTTCTGCGTGGCTTCATCCCAGTAGTTGTAGTAGCCGTGGTTGGCCGAATAATACTTGCCGACGCGTGGAATCTGAATATTGGGATGCGTGAGCAGGAACTCGCCGATGGAAGAGTCCAGCGTGAAGCCGTTGACGCCATGGCCGGTGGAGTAGACAAGCATGGTGGAGGAGCCGTAGAGGAAATATCCCGCGGCCACCTGCTCGATGCCGGGACGCATGAGGGATTCGGTGGTGAGTTCCCAGTAGTTCTGTGTGTCCGAGCGGCGATAGATGGAGAAGATGGTGCCTATGCTTACGCCTACGTCAATGTTCGAGGATCCGTCCAGCGGATCGAAGAAGATGACGTAATGGCCGTGCGGTTCGTTTTCCGGCACGAAGAAGGGTTCTGCCATTTCCTCGGAGCCGACGGCGCAGACGGCGCCCGAGCTCTGCATTCTGTAAACCAGCGTGTTGTTGGCGAAAGTGTCAAGTTTTTGCACCTGTTCGCCCTGCACATTGACGGCACCGGTCGCGCCCAGAATATCAACCAGACCGGCCTGGTTGACGTTTCTGGAAATAATCTTTGCCGAAAGAATAAGGTCATGCATCAGCGAGGTGAACTGTCCCGTCGCTTGTGGAGACCATCTGCGTTGTGATGCGATAAGGTGTTCAATTGCAGTGACTTCAGACATATCCAGGCTCCTTGGTGTCGGCTCCGTTCTGTCGCATCGGACATAGACTCTGCGGAAGAGTCGGAGCTTCTGTTACTTGACAGTACTTATACCATAAACAAGGATGAATGTGCAATAAGGATCAATATGCGAATCGAAATCAATGCATGAGAACCCTTCAGCGTATGGGTCCCGCAAAAACTATAGGCTTTCCACCTATATAGCGGGAAATCCACATCATGCTTCCGTTCTCATTGGTCAAAATACCGTCCGAATGTTCTTTCAGATATTCCGTCCAGTCTATGGAAGCCATAGGCGTGGAGGCGTAATCAAGGTCTCCGCTCCAGATAAGCACGTCGCCGGAACGGACGATGAAGTCGCCAGGAGACGAGGCGTAGGGAAGCAGCGCGCGGAAGTCGAAGGTGGCCACCAGCAGCAGCTGAAGCCGATCTTCCTGAAGGAAGGGGCGGGCGAGGAGAAATTCCGGTCCCAGGGGCGTGTCCTGGATGGAGGCGCGAAGATCGCGGGGCAGAGCCTTGGGCGCGAGTTCCAGAAGCGGCGCGTAGTCGAGTTGCTTGAGCGGCGTGCCGGGAATGGACGCGCCGAGCGTGCCGTCCGGGGCGACCATGGCCAGGCCCGACAGCCAGGGGAAACGGCGCAACAGGTTGGCGGCGGCTTCGGCGTCGGGCGGCGTGGCGAGAGCGTCGAGGGCTTTTTCGAGCTTGGTCAGCTCCTCGTCGATGGGCATGATGCTCTGCACAAGATCGCGCTGCGGCTTTTCCAGCACCGTGCGTTCTTCCGTATCCAGTTTCGACGGGCGGTTGATGTGCGTATGATAGAACGTTTTGGTTTCCTTGTAGGCTCCTTTCATCTGCGAGCAGCCGGAGAGCGACGGCAGCGTGACGGTCAGAAGGCAGAAAAGGAGAGGAATGAGGCGACTGCGCATGGGTTCTCCTGTCGCGCGTCAGGCGCGGGATTTGTTTTCCAGCCTGACGGCCAGCGTTTCCAGCATGTCGAGAAGACCGGAATCGGCGGGCTGTTCGGGAGCGGCGTTTTCCGTTCCCGTCATGAGGCTGTCCAGTTTGGCGTTGAGTTCGGCTCGCTCTTCGGGGGAGGAGCTGACTTCGAGAAGTTCACGGTAAATGTTCGCGGCCTCGCCCGTGGCTCCCTGTTCTTCCAGAATGCGGGCCATGGAGCGCGTGCACAGGGAGCTTTTGCCTTCCAGCGGCGCGCGAGGCACGGCTCGAACGGCGGGAACCCGTTCGGCGTCCGTTTCTTCCCGGGATTCGTCGCCGGGAGAGGCGGCGTCCGTTTCGGGAAAGAAGAGCTCGGACGCGGAAGGAGGAAGATGCGTCGCGGGAGAGGGCGTCGGCTCTTCGTCGTCGAAGACGTCGTCATCGTCGGGCACGGCGTCCAGACTGTACCAGGGGGCGTCCGCGTTCATGACGAAACATGAGCCGGAGGCGTCTTTTTTGTCGGCGTCGTTGGGGGAGGGCTTATCGCGTTCGGAGTCGGCGGGCGTCCGCGTTTCGTCGGCGGATTCTGCCGGAGAAGGGGGCTCGTCTTTCGCGTCCTGATGATTGTTTTCGCGCAGGGCTTTCATGCCCGCGGCGAACACGTCGGCGAGACTGGGGCCGCTTTCCCGGAAGGTGGCTCCGAAAAAGAGGAGCATGGCGGCCTGATCGGCCCGCACTCCCGGAAGTTTGCTCCAGATTTCCCAAAGCGCGGAGCAGCGGGAAAGCGATTCGATGACGCCGGAGGCCTCGAGGCCGGCCGCGACGTCCTGACCGGCCTCGTGAAGCAGCTCAATGAGAAAAAGGCGCGCGTCGAGGAACTCGGGATGACGGGAGAGCCCGGATCTGAGCACTTCCACGGCTTCCATGCGGCGGCCGGTTTCCGCGAGAAGGCGGGCGTAGGGGAGAAAGATGCGGGAGGCGGGGTCGAGAGAAAGGACTTCCTGATACCAGAGAGCCTTTTCCGGTCGGGAATGTTCGGTAAGCGGTGAATTCATGGAAGAAGAGCCTTCAGTCATGCCTGTCGTCCGCGCCAAGCCATGCCGAATCCTCTCTATTCTTGTCGAAAAGATAGAGGATTTCGTTTTTTCTCACATAGTTGAGGCGTTGTCGAATCACTTTTTCCACATAGGCGGGATCGGTTTTCAGCAGCCGTATTTCGCGACTCAGGGCGGCGCGTTTTTCATCGAGAGCGGCCAGTTCCTCGGAAAGCTCGCTCTGTTTTTCCTTGAGCACGCGCCAGGTGTAGAGACTGTGGGATCCCCACACGATACGGCTCGCCAGCGCGAAGTTGAGCAGAACCGCGAGTACGAGCAGGGACAGTTTCCACCAGAAGGCCTTGTTGGAGGATGTGCGATGATTCATGGACACGGCGTCGCCAGGAAAAGGCTAGTAGGTTTCTGCCAGATGATCGCGCCACTGACGGTAGAACAGATAAAAATAATTGCAGCCGGAAAAAATGGTGAGCACCAAAGCGATGTAGAGCACCACGGTGCCGATGAGATGAACCGGCAGGCCCAGAACGGGAAAATGGATGAGCAGCGGCACCATGGCGATGATCTGGAACACGGTTTTCCATTTGCCGTACCAGTCGGCCGCGATGACCACGCCCTTGTCGGCTGCCACGGCGCGCAGGCCCGTGACGGCGAGTTCGCGGATGATGATGATGATGACCACCCACGCGGGCACCCAGCCGAGGCCCACCATCTCGATGAGAATGGAGCAAATGAGCAGTTTGTCGGCCAGCGGGTCGAGAAATTTGCCGAAGTTGGTCACCTGTTTTTCGCGGCGCGCGATGTAGCCGTCGAGAAAGTCGGTGACGGCCGCGGCCACAAAGAGAATCATGGCGATCCAGCAGGTATAGACGTTGGGAAAGTGGATAAGTAGCAGAATGGGTAGCACGGCCCCTATGCGCATCATGGTGATGCGGTTGGCCCAGCCCATGTTTTTGAATATTTGCGTGACGTCTGACAGAAACATACCTTTTCTCCCCCGCAAGGTCATATCAATGGATACGACTTATCATAAAGAGGGGCGACGCGGCAAGGCGGAAGGGGGCCGGAGAAGGAGAAAAAACTTTTTCTTTCGAAGAATATAAGAAATGTCAGGAAAAATTTTTTCTTGCCGCCTCGGTCGGAAAGAAAATTGTTTTCCGCCGCTTCTTGACTTGTGCGAGGAGTATGCGAGAAAATACGTTCTGCCGCGCCACGCATGGCGCGGCCATACCATGGGCTTTCGCCCGGAAGGAAGCAGCCTTGTTTAGCAGAAGACCAATCTCCTATCGCTCGTCGTCCCGGCGCTCTTCATCCGGGCTCTCCGTTGTCGTCATGCTGTTCATCCTTGCGCTTGCGGGAGCCGGCGCGTATTTCCTCATGCGCGATCTGAGCGGTCCCGCCGTGACCATTTCTCCGGAACTCAGCGGTCGGGTGGGGCTTCAGCAAAATCTGGAACTGGACGTGTCCGACAAGTCGGGCGTGCAGTCCGTCGCTGTGACGGTGAAGCGCGGCGAACAGAGCATGACCGTGCTGCAGCAGACCTTCAGCACGCTGGAGAATCGGCAGAAGGTGGCGTTCAATCTAAAAGACACGCGCCTTCCCGAAGGGGCTTTTGAACTGGAAATCAAAGCGGTGGACGGCTCGTACGCCGGATTCGGCCGCGGAAACGCCACCACGATCAATCTTCCCGTGATTCTGGATTCCCAGCCGCCCCGCATCGCCGTTCGTACCGGTCCCCCGGCCATGTACCGAGGCGGCAGCGGCCTCATCGTCTATACCGTTTCCGAGGACGTGGCGCAGACGGGCGTCCGCGTTGGCGAGCTGTTTTTCCCCGGCTACAAGCTGGACAACGGCGCGTACGCGTGTTTGTTCCCCTTCCCCATCGCGTTGCGCACGGGGGATTTTCTTCCCGAAATCATGGCTCGCGATCTCGCGGGCAATGAGACCTCCAGTCGTCTGCTCGTGCACGCGCTGAACAGAAATTATCGTTCGGACACCCTGAACATTCCGGAGTCGTTCCTCAACTTCAAGGCCGGCGAGCTTGCCCAGCTGTGTCCCGAAGAATCCACGCCGCTCTCGCAGTATCTCTGTTCCAACAACAAGGTGCGCGAGAGCAACGACGCCACGCTCATCAAGGTGGCCGCCGATCCGGCCAACGTTTCTCCCCGGTTCTTGTGGAGCGGATCGTTCCGTCGTCTGCCCCGTTCGGCCGTGAAGGCCAATTTCGGCGACTTCCGCACCTATGTGGACGGCAACCGGCAGAAGATAGACGAACAGACGCACATGGGGCTCGATCTCGCTTCCGTGGCGCACGCCGAAGTGCCCGCCTCGCAGAACGGCCGCGTGGTCTGGGTGGACTATCTTGGCATTCACGGCAATATGATCCTTATCGATCACGGCATGGGCCTCATGACGCAGTACTCCCATCTCAGCGAGTACGGCGTGAAGGTGGGCGATATGGTGAAGGCCGGTCAGATCATCGGCCGCACGGGGACGAGCGGACTGGCCGGCGGCGATCATCTGCATTTCGGCGTGCTGGTGGGCGGCGTGCCCGTTCAGCCTCTGGAATGGCTGGATTCTTCCTGGGTGAAGAACAACATCACCTCACGCATCAACATCAATTTAAATTAGGACTCCGTCGCGTTTGACGCGGCGAGAATGACATCGGGCCTGCGCGGAGCGGTCTCCGTTCCGGCGGGCCCCCCTTTGTTTCGTTTTCAAGGAGACCGTCATGCCCCACAAAGGGCCCCATATTTCCATATCGGCCGAGTATGTGGTCAACCGCATTCTCCGCATCAATCTGGATGAGTTTGAACGCTGGCCGCAGAGCGTGCGTCAGCTGGCCATCGACATCGCTGAAGAACTGTTTCTTGTGGCGTACAACCCTTTCATTTCCGCCTCGGAAGTGAAAAAGAGCGTCAACGAGCACTATCAGGCCGAGTCTCCTTCCCTCGCGCATGAATACGCCACGGCCATAAGCGAAGGCATCACCATGTTCTGGAGCGCGCATGAGGCCGAGCTTGAGTTCTGCCGGGAGCTGGAGGGACGTCTTGCCTCCATCATGCCCGACGACTGCATTCTGCGCCGCCGCGGCGCGCTGGTGGCCGCCGCCACCGACGCCACCGATCTTCGCATGGAACTGCCGCTGCTGGTGGTGGAGCCGGACACGCCGGAACAGATAAGCGCGCTGGTTCGTCTCGCCAATGAAATGAAGTTCGCCATCATCCCCCGCGGCGGAGCGTCGGGACTTACGGGCGGCACGGTGCCCACGCGCAAGCGCACCGTGGTGGTGAGCACCACGCGCCTTACCGCCAAGTCGGTGAACAAGGCCGCGCGCACCATGACCTGTCAGGCCGGCGTGGTCACGCAGGACGCCATCGATTTCGCCGCGTCCAAGGGACTGCTTTTCACCGTGGATCCGGCTTCGAAAACGGCCTCGACCATCGGCGGCAACGTGTCGGAAAATTCCGGCGGTCCCTTCTGCTTTGAGTACGGCACCACCATCGACAATCTTCTTTCCTGGACCATGGTCACGCCTACGGGCGAAATCATCCGCATTGAAAGGGTGAATCATCCCGGGCACAAGATTCTGCCCGACGAAACCGTGGTCTTTGAGGTGAAGGATCTTTCCGGCGGCATGCGCAACGTGGTCCGACTGAAAGGCAACGAGGTCAGGCACGACGGCCTCGGAAAGGACGTGACCAACAAGCTGCTCGACGGACTGCCCGGCATGCAGAAGGAAGGCATTGACGGCATCATCACCGAGGCCACGTTCCTGCTGCATCCCAAGCCGTCCGTTTCCCGCGTCATGGTGCTGGAATTTTACGGCACGTCCATGGTGCCCGCGGCGCAGCTCGTGCGCAAGATCGTGAATCTGCGCGACAAGATACGCGAACAGGGCGGCGACGTGCGCGTGTCGGCGCTGGAAGAGTTCAATTCCAAGTATGTGCAGGCCATCAACTATCAGCCCAAATCCGACAGGCACAAGGGCAGTCCCATTTCCGTCATCATCGTGCAGGTGGACGGCAACGACGCCTATGTGCTCGACGACACCGTGCAGGCCATTTACGCGCTTGCCGGCGACGATCCTTTCGTCTTCGCGGCCATAGCGAAGGACGACAAGCAGGCCGCCGAATTCTGGGAAGACCGGCATCGTCTTTCGGCTATAGCCAAGCGCACGTCCGGTTTTAAAATGAACGAGGACGTGGTTCTGCCCATAGCGCGCATTCCGGAATTCGCCCGGTATCTGGAATGTCTCAACGTGGCGGCCGCGGCGGAAGCCTACCGGTTCGCGTTGCAGGAATTGTCCCGCCTTCAGGGTTTTCCTCTGGAAGATCCGGCGTTCAACGAGGAATTTTCCTTTGCCTCCCATGTGGCCGCGAGCGACGAATCCAATATTGATCCCTCGCTCGTGGATGAGGAGGTGGCGGCCCGCGCCGAGTCGTGGCTCACGGCGCAGAAGGATCGCTTCCCCCGGCTGGCGTCCCGCATCGACGGCATTGTGGCGTACATGAAGAGCAGTCGCATCGTGGTGGCCAGCCACATGCACGCCGGCGACGGCAACTGCCATGTGAACATTCCCGTGAATTCCAACGATCCCCGCATGATGGAGCACGCCGAGGACGTGGCCATGCAGGTGATGGCCAAAACGCAGGAGCTGGATGGAGCGGTTTCGGGCGAGCACGGCATAGGCATCACCAAGATCGCTTTTCTCGACTCCAAGCAGATGGAGAGCCTGCGCGAATTCAAGATGCGCGTGGACCCCAGAGATCTGTTCAATCCCGGCAAGCTGATCACTCGCAAGCTGCCGGTGAGACCGTTCACCTTTTCCTTCAACAGGCTCATTTCGGACATCAAGGAATCCGGCCTGCCCGACAAGGAATGTCTCATCCGCCTGCTTTCTCAGGTGCAGACCTGCACGCGCTGCGGCAAGTGCAAGCAGGTGTGCCCCATGGTGTACCCCGAGCGTTCCTTCCAGTATAATCCGCGCAACAAGAATCTCATTCTTGGCGCGCTTACCGAGGCCATTTACTATTCCCAGGTCACTACGGGCAAGCCTTCCGCGGAACTTCTTCAGGAATTGCGCCATCTCGTGGAGCACTGCACGGGCTGTGGCCGCTGCACGTCGGTGTGCCCGGTGAAGATCGAATCGCCGGAAGTCGCGCTCAGCTCCCTGGCCTATGTGAAACGAGAAGGCATGGGCGGGCATCCCATCAAGTCGCAGGTGCTCAACGTGCTGTCGTCCGATCCGTCGAAACGCGTGCCCGCCTTCGCCAAAATGGCGGCTCTCGGGCAGAACGTGATGAACCAGTTCATTCCGCTCGTGCCCCGCGTGTGGCGCAAGCGCATGAACAGCCCGTTGTTTTCCGGCAAGGGGCCGGCTCTCGGCATGGTCAGCATCTATGAAAGCCTGCATCTGGAAAAGAACGCTGCGGCGCATCTGTTCCTTCCCGTGAGCGGCGACATATCGGCGCAGGGCGTTCTGGAAGGCCGCGTGCCCGCCGTGCTGTACTTCCCCGGTTGCGGCGGCAGTCTGTTCTATCGTCGCATCGCCCTCGCGTCCATCGCGCTCATGATGTACGCGGGCGTGCCCGTGGTCATTCCGGGAAGGCATCTTTGCTGCGGTTATCCTCTGCTGGCCGCGGGGGCAGCCGATCAGTACGAGATCAACCTTCAGCGCAACCGTCAGGTCATCGCCGCTACGCTTCAGGCCGCGGCCGAAGCCGGTTTCGACGTGAACATGCTGATCACGGCCTGCGGATCCTGCCGCGAATCGCTGATGCGCCACGGCATCACGGGACTGGACGGGAACGTGCTGCCGCACAATGATATCGTGCAGCTGCTGGTGGATCGACTGCCGCACGGCGTGTCCGTCAGCGACGAACGCATCATCTATCATTCCTCCTGTCATCCCGCATGGTCTGGAGTGAAGGCCACCAAGGACGGCGGCAAGGTGGCTCGCGCGCTGGAGCGCATCACCGGCGCGTCCATTTTGTTGAATCCGGGCTGCTGCGGCGAATCCGGCGCGGGCGCGTACACCTGCCCTGAGATTTACAACGTGCTTCGCGAACGCAAGCGCGACAGACTGCAAACCGCGCTCGCCGGATACAAGGCCGACGCGCCCATTCTGGTGTGTTGTCCGTCCTGCAAAATCGGCATCGCCCGCACGCTCATGACCATGGACGTCAAGCATCCGGCGAGAGGCAAGGACAAGACCGTGGAGGAGGGCGCCGTCATCGATACGCATCGTCCGGTGCTGCACAACGCCGAATGGCTGGCCGAAACGCTGCTGGGCAAGAACTGGTTGTCCACGTTCAAGGCGCAGGCTTCCCGGACGGAAGGGCATCCCGGCGTGCGCGTCGTGTGCATGGAAGAAAGAAAACGGTGACGAGGGTTTTCCGCGTCTTGCGCGGAAGGAATCCGCTCGTTCTTTGAAAAAAAAGAGCCCCGGTTCGCCGGGGCTCTTTGCGTGCGCTCGAAGGAGGGGAAAAGCGCGTATTTTGGGGGAAGTTTCGGGCTTGGGAATTTTCATTGACCTCTCATGGGAGCTTGGCCAGTGTCATGGCATAAACCAAGGAGTCGAGCCATGTCATTGAAAGCAGTACATCCTGTGACCGTCGCGCTTGCGCTGGCCCTGACGTTCGGAGCCGTCGGCTGCCGCCCCGCTCCCGTGACCGTCGCCGCTCCTCCACAGACGTCGGTGGCCTCTCTGGACGGTTTTGCCTGGGAAACGTCCGCGCCGCAGTCGAAGCTGGATTTCCTTCTCGGCGTGGAATGCGCGCTGGCCATGGAGTCCGCCCTGGCCCAGGCCGCCCGCGAAAAGGGGGAGACCGTGAGTCTTTCGCTGTTCGCCAACGGCTGGCAGATAGCCCTTCGCGACGCGACGAGGCCGGAACTCGTGCGCAGGATAGACGAGTTTTATTATCGCAATCCCGATCAGAAAAACCGTCACGTCTTTGACGTGATATGGACGGAAATGGTGGCTCCAGCCCTGCCGGCGAGCGGCGGTCAGACCGAAGCCGCGGAACGCTGAACGAGGAAAAGGAGAAGGATATGAAACGGTATCGCACGGCCGCGGTGGCGACGCTTCTTTGCGTTTCTTTGTCCATGGGAGCGACGGCGGGATGCACCAATATGAACAGAACGCAGCAGGGAACGCTTTCCGGCGCCGGCATCGGCGCGCTGGCGGGCATCGGCCATAGCCGGAGGCAGCGGCACCATGGGCGCGCTTATCGGCGGAGGTCTCGGCGCGCTGGCGGGCGGCATTTACGGGCACGAGAGAGGTCGGTAGGTCGCCTTGTGGGATGGGCGTTTTTGTGCGACAGTCCATCCATGGAAACATACGATGTCACATTTCCCGAGGGCGTGAGCGCGCTTGGCGGCGCGCGGCGGTGTCGGATCTGTCGTCTGACGCCGGAGTCGACGGTGGCGTTGCTGCGGAGTCTGGAGAGCGATCTGCCGCCTTTGCTGCTCGGCTGCGCGCGGCGGGCGTGCCCCGGCGTCGTCGTGGAGATATCGGCAGACGAGCGTGCGGCTCTCGGCGTGGATCCGGAGGGGTCGGAGGAAACGCGGGCGTTTTTTCGGCTGGTCATTCCAGACGGCGATCCGCTTTCCGCGGGATTCGATACTTCGCGTCTGGTGTTGACGGCTCCGACGCGGGGAACGGCGTTGGAAACGTCGCGTCCGGGCATGGGTCTCGTGCCGTTGAGAGCGTTGAACGACGCAGGCCCGTCCGAAGCGTGACGACGAAAACGGTCGAACGTTGTCGCGGCGCGCTTTCCGACGGGAGGCGCGTCGTTTTTTTTCGTTCCGGCATGCCGGGGAGGCTCAGTACAGCGGCACGCTGAAGCGCAGGAGCTCGGGCTTTTCCATGATCCAGAAAACCAGAACGCTCATGACGAGCAGGGCGTATTCTCCCAGACTGCCCGTGCTGCATAATTTCAGGGAAAATCTTTTTTTGGCGAAGGGCAGCAGCGGCACGCCGTGCGTGGTGCACATGTCAAGCAGCACATGGGTGAGCGCGCCGAAGCCGAAACCCCCGACGGCGGCGTCGGGAAGAGGGCCGAGCTGTCCCGTGAGCGACCAGGCCCAGAGAGCCAGCCACCATCCGAACCAGTGCGAGGATCGGCGATGCACCTGGTTGAATTTTTTTTGCCGGAAAAAGGCCCGTCGCGCCGCGCGCTGATCCAGCATGTCCGGAACCACGGAACCGAACCATGCCGCGGCCATGCCGACGATGGGGAAGCCTGCGGCGAAGGAGGTCATGAGGGCCATGGCCTGATGGGTGGTCCACTTCATGCGCCGTTCCTTTTTCGATCGAGTTCTTCCGCGGCGCGGCGGCGTCGCGCTTCGGCGGCGACTTCGCAGGGCACGATGGTTTTGCCTATGGGAAAAAGGGCGAGTTCCGCGAGCTTGATGTGCTGCCAGGCGAAGGGTATGCCCACGATGGTCAGCGCCAGAGCCGCGGCCGTGGCTGCATGGGCAATCGCTATCCAGAAGCCGGCGAGAAGAAACCATACGGCGTTTCCCACCATGCCGGGAAGACCCGTGCCGATGTCGCTTTTGCCGTACAGCGTTTCGCGGGAGATGGACTCATAACCGAAAGGCATGAAGGCAAAGCCAGCCATGACGAAGCAGGCGCGCCCCCAGGGAATGCCGATGACGCTCAGGCAGGCCAGCGCGCCGAAGAGCAGCCAGAGCAGGGCCATGAACCAGCCGCCGAAGATAATCCAGAGTATGTTGCCGATGACGCTCATGTTTCCTCAAGGTTTCCGGCGCGTTCAGATCGTGTTCCATGGGGCGGTCCGTCGCCGCGCGGAAGAGAAAGTATAGCGGTCGAGCGGGCTACGCGCAAGCGAGAAACGCGGACCGCGCGCGAGACTCTTCATGCCCGCGTCGAAGTCGGACGGCGTTTTGCCAGGCGAAGGACGTTCTCATCGGAAAAGGGCCGTTTCGCGTCAGGCGTCGGAGGAGCCATCCCGATCGCCGTCTGGCCGGTTGCAGAGCGGGCATCTATGGCGTATGCTGCTTCGCGTTCTTTCAACATTCCTTTCTGGAGAGATTTCCTATGCAGCGTACCAGCATAAGCGAAGCTCTGGCCTCCGCCGGACCGCGCAACGGCGTCACCGTGTGCGGATGGGTGAGAACCCGCCGCGATTCCAAGGGATTTGCTTTTCTTGAACTCAATGACGGCTCCTGCCTGAAGAATCTGCAGTGCATTATCGACGAGGGCACGCAGGCATGGGACAGCCTGGAAGGCGTGAATACGGGCGCGGCCGTCAGCGTGTCCGGCGATCTGGTGGAATCTCCGGGCAAGGGGCAGAAATGGGAAGTGCACGCCGCCACCATGAAGGTGTTCGGTCTGGCCGATCCGGCCACGTTCCCCCTCCAGAAGAAACGTCATTCCGACGAATTTCTGCGCACCATCGCCCACTTGCGTCCTCGCACCAACAAGTACGGCGCGGCGTTCCGCATTCGCTCCGAAGCGGCGCTCGCCGTGCACGATTATTTCAGGGGACTCGGTTTCTACTACGTGCACGCGCCCATTCTCACCGGTTCCGACTGCGAGGGCGCGGGCGAGATGTTCCGCGTGACCACGCTTCCCGTGGACGGCGGCCCCAAGCCGGAATCCGGCAACGTGTTCGAAAACGATTTCTTCGGCAAGCAGGCGAGTCTTACGGTGTCCGGCCAGCTCGAAGCGGAAGCTTTGGCCTGCGCTCTGGGCAAGGTGTACAATTTCGGCCCCACGTTCCGCGCCGAACATTCCTACACGCCGCGCCATGCCGCCGAGTTCTGGATGGTGGAGCCCGAAGCCGCGTTCAACGATCTTTGGGACAACATGGAGCTGGCCGAAGGGCTTATCCGCCATGTGGTGCGCCATGTGATGGAGCGTTGCGGGGACGATGTGGCGTTGTTCGACAAGTTCGTGGCTCCCGGTCTGCTGGAAAGCCTGCGCGACATGGCGGAAAAACAGTACGCTCGCGTTTCCTATCGCGACGCCGTCAAGCTCCTTCAGGACAGCGGAAAGAAGTTCGAATATCCCGTGTCGTTCGGCACCGATCTTCAGACTGAGCATGAACGTTTTCTGGCGGAAGAATATTTCCGCTCTCCGGTCACGGTGTATGATTATCCCAAGGATATCAAGGCGTTCTACATGCGCATGAACGACGATGGCGAAACCGTGGCCGCCATGGATCTCCTGGTGCCCCGCATCGGCGAACTTGTGGGCGGCAGTCAGCGCGAGGAGCGTCTCGACCGTCTCGAAGCCCGCATCAGGGAATTGGGGCAGAAGCCTGAAGATTACTGGTGGTATCTTGATCTGCGTCGTTTCGGCAGCGTGCCTCATTCCGGATTCGGCATGGGCTTTGAGCGCATGATCATGTTGCTGACCGGCATTGCCAACATCCGCGACGTGCTGCCGTTCCCCCGCACGACGGGTTCTCTGGAGTTCTGATGAGAGTCATGACCGAACGCCGCAGGGCGAAGATAGAAAAGGTGCTTTCGCATCGTCAGAAGGGGCTTACGCTTGTCATGGACAACGTGTGGGATCCTCACAACGTGTCCGCCATATATCGCAGCTGCGACGCCTTCGGGGTGCCGGAAGTGCACCTTTACTATACGCAGTGCGCTTTTCCGCAGCTGAGCCGCAAGACGTCGGCGTCGGCCTTCAAGTGGGTGAACACCGTTCGTCACTCCAACAAGGAAGAGCTGCTGGCCGCGCTTCGCGCGCAGAACATGCAGGTGCTGGCCACCAGCTGTTCGCCCGCGTCTCGTCCGCTGACCGATTACGATTTCACCAAGCCCACGGCCATCATTATGGGCAACGAGCACGCGGGCGTGTCGCCGGAACTCGTGCCTCTGGTGGACGGAGAGGTGTACATTCCCATGTATGGCATGGTGCAGAGCTTCAACGTGTCCGTGGCGTCCGCCCTCATGCTGGCGGAAGCCTCGCGTCAGCGCGCGGCGGCGGGCATGTACGAACGCAGACTCTGGACCGACGAAGAATATGAAACCCGTCTGAACGCCTGGCTGGAAAAGGCGTAGACGGTCGCCGGAGCGGAGGGATCATCGTCCCTCCGCGAGGTTGAAGGGCGCGCGTTCCCTGGAGGATGCGGCCCTTTTTGTTTCCGCGCTGGTTTTTTCCGCGTCATTTCCTCATGCGGACCCATTGCCAATGGCGAAGGCGCGGGATAGAATAGATTCGTTTTGTGACGAATTCTTTTCGCGGAGTCTTCATGCTGTTCGACGATATGCGGTCCCTGCTCGCCCGCGCCAGAAATATCGCCATCGTAGGAGCCAAGGACAAGCCCGGTTCCCCTGTGGATCATGTGGGCCGCTATCTGCTCAACGCCGGTTTCAACGTCAAGCCCGTGCACGCCGTCCGGCGACAGGCGTGGGGCATTCCCGCCGCGCGCAGCATCGCGGAACTGCCCGAATGGGGGTTTGACCCCGATATCATCTGTCTTTTTCGCGCGCCGCAGTATTGTGAGGCGCATGCCCGCGAGACGCTGACGCTTCCGCGCCTGCCCATGATCTTCTGGATGCAGGAAGGCATACGTTGTCCCGAGGCGGGAAAGCTTATGGCCGCCGCGGGCGTGAAGGTGGTGGAAGACCGTTGCCTTCAGACCGTGCACGCCGCGCTTTTCGATGACAGAACGGAAACGTTTTCCTGCCAGCGTTGCGGCAAGTGCTGCGAGGGGCGCGGGGGCATTGTGATTGGCCCTCGCGATCTGCCGCGTTTGTGCGCGTATTTCGGCCTTCCCGCCGAAGAGGTGCTCGCCCGCTATGCCGAGAACCTCGGAGGCAAGCCCACGCTGAAATGCGGCGAGGATGGGTTCTGTTTGTTTTTCAAGGCCGGACAGGGATGTTCCATTCATCCGGCTCGTCCGGCCGTGTGTCGAGCGTGGCCGTTTTTCCGGGGAAATCTGGTGGACGAGGTGAGCTTCGCCATGGCCAGGGATGACTGTCCCGGCATCCGGCGCGACGTCTCGCACGCCGCGTTCGCCCGCGAAGGGTTCCGGTATCTGAACGATTACAAATTGCGGGGCGACGATCCGACGCGCGAGGGCCGGGCCCTCATCGTGGACGAGCGGGAACTTCCGGCCGGAGCGAGGGACTGATATTTTCCTTTCCGCGTTGCGGGAAGGACGCCGCCACGGGCGGCACGGATGGGGGAGTCGCGGCGTCCGGCGGGCGCGGCGACGGAGGTTGTTAACCATGGAGGCGGTCGTCGTCATGACGGTTCCGCTCCGCGTGTATGCCGCAAGCATTCACGCAGGAAGCCCGCGAGGCGGTGACCCGCGGGCGTTCACGCGCAACAGCGCCAGAGGATTCTGATGAATATTCTGATTTTTGGCCCCAACGGCAGCGGCAAGGGCACGCAGGGTGCTCTTCTCATGGAAAAGTACGGCATTCAGCACATCGAGTCCGGCGCCGTTTTCCGCCAGCACATCGGAAACGGCACGGAACTGGGCAAGAAGGCCAAGGCTTATATCGACAAGGGCGAACTCGTTCCGGATGAAATCACCATTCCCATGGTGCTGGACATTCTCAAGTCTCAGGGCGACAAGGGCTGGCTTCTGGACGGATTCCCCCGCAACATGGAGCAGGCCCGCAAGCTCGACGAGGCACTCAAGTCCGAAGGCATGAAGCTTGATTACGTGGTGGAAATCATGTTGCCCCGCAAGGTCGCCCGCGAACGCATCATGGGTCGCCGGCTCTGCGTGAACAATAACAACCATCCCAACAATATTTTTATCGACGCCATCAAACCCAACGGCGACGTGTGTCGCGTGTGCGGCGGAGCTCTCAAGACCCGCGCCGACGATCAGGACGAGGCCGCCATCAACAAGCGTCACGATATCTACTATGACGAAAACAACGGCACCCTGGCCGCGGCTCATTATTTCAAGGATCTGGCCGCCAAGGGCGAAACCACCTACATCACGCTTGACGGAAGCGGCACCATCGACGCCATCCGCGACGAGTTGCTTTCCAAGCTGAAGTAAGGAACGATCCGCGTGAAGAAAGCCCCGGTTCCGTGATGGACGGTTCCGGGGCTTTTGTTATGCGTTCAGGGCGTTGCGGGAAGCATGGCGCATGCTTTGCCGTCCTGATGAAGGCCGACGGCGATGCGGCTTGGGCGCGGGCGGCGATGCGGATGGAAGCGACATCAACCGATCTTGGGACGTCGGCGTTTTTACAGGCTCATGAGGCGCATTTCGACGAAATCTTCTTTTCGCATGATCCTTCGCGAGCGATCGCCTTGAGCGCGTCGGAGTCGTTTGCCTTACGCTTCCTGAGCCGGCGCTATGCTGGAGTAGCCGTTCCAGGCAAACAAAGGACGTTCTTCTTCGTCTCCGTAAACGTTTTCCACGTGGCAAATGTAAAAATAATGATCGCCGACCTCAATATATTCACGGAGCGAGCACTGTATGGCGATCGCGCTGTGAACCGGTATTTGAATGTCGGAATTGGGGATATCCTTCAGGTCTATGCCGAAATCCTTGGCTTTATGCTTTGTTCTTCCGGTGGAGCAGCCGCACTGCATGACTTGCTTGGCCAGCGATTCGCCCGGAACGGTCAGAACGACGCGTTTATTGGCTCGAACCATTTCGCCGGTATAGGACATTTTCATCATGGCAAAACCGATGATTTCCGGTTTAAGGCTCAGGTAGGTCCACCATGAAACAGCGGCGAGATTGGTTTCTCCGGACGGAGTCCTGGAACAGATGAGAGACAACGGATTGGGGGAAGTGAACTTTGCCGCGTTGATGAGAGAAAGAGATTTCATTGCGTTTATCCTGGTTAAATGGTGTTTCGGATTAGGCGTTGCGCCCCATTTGCTCCGCTATGGCCAGAGCTTTGTGATCCTTCATGTCTCCGAATTCGTGCACGCCGGTTACGAACAGTCGGCCTCTATCCTTCCAGCCTTTGAGCCCCAGTGTCTGACGGTAGGATTCTGCGGAGCCTGCGAACGAACGCGGAAACAGGCTTTCTCCGCACATGAGCAGCATGGCCTCCTTGATGAGCAGATCGCGCGGCTTTTCTTTTTTGGAATAGGGATACAGTCTGTCCATGGCGCATTTGATGTGGCCGCTGAAGTTATACCAGTACAGGGGGCTGCAGAAGACAATCATGTTCGCTTTTTCCAGCAGCGGCCAGAAATGTTCAAAACTGTCCTCGACAACGCAGGGCTTTCCCGTGCTCCAGCATCCTTCGCAATGAAGGCACGCGCTCATGGGTTCCCGGCCGCTGGAAAAAATATCCACGTCGTGTCCGGCTTCGCGCGCGCCTTTGGCAAAGGCTTCCGCAAGAAGATCGCTGTTTCCATGAACTCTCGCGCTTCCGGTAACGATCAGAATGCGTTTTTTCTGGCCCGTTCCGGAGGTCATGAAGTTTTCCACCTGGATGGAAGAGGTGGAGGCGATGCGTCGGTACAACGAATAGCCGACCGCCGCCAGGGCGGCCGCTCCCGCGCCGAAAAAGAGACTCCTTCGGCGAACGACGCTTTTGCCGACGTTGTTTGCTGCGTTTTTGATATCGGACATGGCGACTCCCAAATTATGACGACGCGCCGAAGCGAACGGCGTTCCGTGGAAGACGATTCCAGCGTTCCGCGTCGCTGGCTTCGACGGGCTTTTGATCGAGGCGGACGAATGCGGAGACGTCCCCGCGGGGAAGCAGTGAAGCCGCAAGCTCTTTCCAGGCGGCGCGGGGATGGCCGTGATGATTCGGACTGCCGTTGGTCGTAAAAAGGTTGTTCACGTTTTTCCTTGAATGGACGACAAGAGGAACGTTTTTTCTGCGTCTATAAGGAATTTTTAAGATGACGACTGACCATTTTTTCCAGCTCTTCATCCGAGCAGGAGCGCAAAACGTCGTCGATGTCTTCCAGAACGCGCCGTTTGGCCGTTTCGTCTCTGTTGGCGAAGCGATAGTTGAGCGGATTCAGGTAATGAACGCCGTCATAAAAAACGTCTATGGTGAGTTCGCGGAGAAACGTTTGGAGCTCTTCAATCTTTTCCCGCTCGGACGCTTCGATAAACGTTCCTCGTTCCGCCATTTCCGCCAGAGGCGTATGCGCAAAGACGGTCATGCCCGTGGTTGTGATGAGCTGCGGGTGAACCTGATTGAACATCCGGGCGGTGGCTTCGCCGCTGACATGGCCCATGCCTTTGCCTCCCATGCCCAGGATGTAGAACGTGGTGTAGGTTATTCCCGCTTCATCCAGGCGCAGCAGTTGTTCCACGGCCTCGGCCGCGGTGTGTCCTTTGTTCATACGCCGAAGCACGCCGTCGTCGCCGTTTTCTGTGCCGATGTAGAGATGCCGCAGTCCCATGCGGCAAAGCTCTCGCAGCTCTTCGATGCTTTTGCCGGCGATGTCGCCGATACGACTCTGCATGCTTACCCGTCTGAATTGCGGAACGTGACGCCGCAGCACTTGAAGATAGTTGAGCAGCGTTTTGGCAGGCAGGGCGAAGGGATTGGATCCGGTCAGATATATCGCCGTATCGGCGGGAAAAAGCGCGCCGCGGGTGATGACGTCTCTCTCAAGTTGTTCCGGCGTGACGGCCATGAAGGGATACCCGCGAGAGACGTAGCAGAAATAACACTTGTTGTACGAACAGCCCTGCGTCGCGCGCAGAAGAAGAGAGCGCGCTTCCTGCGGCGGCCTCATGGCGGGTTCAGTGAAAGGCATATTGCAGACTCCTGATGGCGGTTGAAAACCTCGTCTGATAAATATTTAGTGATCGCTAAATAATTGTCAAGAAAATTTGTTTCTCCCGTAGCCGTTAAGAGCGGCGGGACGTCGTCGGCGGTCGAGACTACACGATGGGGTAAGCGGAGGCGGAGGACGAGGAGGAAGGACGCGATGGTCAGTGGAAAGTAAGCTCGGCGTGAATCAAGGAAATTCAGAGCGTTTCAGCGCGTCTTCGTCAAGTAAACAGTCGTATGAAAGCGCGCCGACCTACGGAAGATTATTATAGTATGGTTGTTACAGATATGCGCGACTCGCCGCGCTTTCGAAGAATTTTAGACGTCGCGCGGAGCTTGGGATCATGGAAGACTTCGGGGAGTCGACTCCTCAGTCCGGGAATCGACAAGGGAGGCGGAGGAGGGTCGGGAGCGGAAATGTGATCGCCGCGTAAGAAAGAAGCCTTGTTTTTCGCGCGTCGAACGTTGTCGAGACGAAGCTCTCCCGCGCGTCCCGCGCGGGAGAGCGAAAGCGTCACACTCTCAGCATGTCTTGCGGAAAGGCGCCAAGCGTTTCGTCCAAAGCGTCGTTCCTCTGGTCAGACACGCAGATGTCCTGCCAGATGGCCGCGACGTCGACGAAGTTCTGCAACCACACGGCGACGTTGGCGCTGTCCAGAACACGCAGCGGCATGACGCCCTGAAGCGTTATGCCGGTGTCTTCGCGAGCGGCCAGCGTAAAGCCCTGCGTGCTGCGGAAAAAGGTGTTGGCGTCCAGGAGGGAAGCGTACAGCGTTTCCCGGTCTTTTTCCGGCAGGGGAGCCACTACGGTGAAAAGCATGACGGCGTCGGCGCCGGGCAGGTAGCGCAGGCTGACTTCAAAGTCATCGATGACCAGCAGACAGGAAGGATCGTCGTCCCGAACTGTGATCTCCGGCAGGCCCAGCGCCGGCGCCAGGGTGGAAAGAAGGGAAGTGAAGGCTTCAAGCATGGGGGGATTCCTTTATCTTCTCATAGCGGTTTTAAGCGTCCGCGGGCTGGACGGATCTGGCCTGAAAACGGCAGGCCGTCAGAGAACTGCGTCCGTCGGGCGTGATGGTGTAGGTGTAGTCGATATCCAGGGGAGAATTCTCCGGCTTGTAAAAGCGCATGGTGACGTTGCCGTTTTCTTCTCGGCGGATGTCGATGTCCAGGGGCGAGTGCTCGGATTCGAAGATACCGGTGACGGAGCTGTTGGTGCGGACCAGAAACGCTCCGCTTTGTCCCATGCTGATGATGACCTGACGGGCCTGCGCGTCGTTGTCGCCGCAAAGCTGGCGGGCGCGTTCGACGAGCGAATGGCTTATGGAAGAAGGCGTGCCCGCGCTGAAATGGGCCTTATCCTGCTCGGTCATGCCGGAGGTGTCCTGAATGCGCACGGTTTCCGCGTCGCCGCCGGCCCGGCCGAAGCTGATGGTCGGCGTGTAGCCGGGCAGGGAGTTGTGGGTGCCGCGCCGCTTGAGGTCCTTGGCCAGAGATTCTTCCACCTCCTGAAACGAGCCGAGACTGGAGACGGCCGTCAGCGTGGGAATGTTTTTGAAGTCGGCGAGGGTCAGCGTGACGGGGCCGCGCAGGCTGTCCAGGGTTTTTTCCAGACTGAGGCCCGAAGAAAGCGTGGTCATGCCTTCGGACGCCGCCGTGGGGCTGTCCGGACGTGCCTGCTGGAACAACTCGCTCAAGCGTTGGAAGACGGCGTCGTTGAAGCCGCGGAAATCCGCGTCGTTCAGATGTTCAGGCATGGCTTCATGAAAGCATCCCTGCCACAGCGTTTCGCGCGTGAACATGCCTTCGGGCTGGATAGTCCGCAGTTCGCCCAAACGTTGCGCCGCCAGCGAGCCTGCGGCTATGCCGGCGATCTCGGCGAGCTGAACGCTCAGCATGGACAGGTCCGCCGCGTTTTGGGGCGTGGACCACGCCAGCATGGACTGCGCCACAAAGGTGACGTCGCCGCCCTTGCCGCAGGCGTAGGCGAAATTCTTCATGGCGGGCAGAGAACCGTCGGACACGGCCCGGAACAGCGTCTGCGCGTCGAAGGGGGTTCCGTTTTCCGCGGCCATGGCCGCTTCGTGGAGAACGGCCATGTCGATCACCTTGCGCATATCTCTCTTCTGCGAGGCGTCCAGACCCAGGTGCGCGGAGCAGGCGTCCAGCGCGGCGTCTTTTCCATGAACGGGATCGTTTAGAAAGACTTTCGCCTGAACTTCGTTCCAGGCTTTTTTCAGGGCCGGCAGGTTTCCGGAGCGAACCATTTCGCTCAGCTCCGCAAAACTCAGCATCTTTTGCGTTTCCTTGGACGCCGCTTTGAGGATGGCTTCGCCGAAGATATTTTTCAGCTCCTGACGGGAAGATTGAGGAACGTCATGGGCGGCGCAGAACGCGTCAAATGCGGTGTCCAGATTGCGGGTGTCGCCGGGGCCGGCGTTGCCGAGCACAAAATGACGGGCCATATCGCCATTGATGCGGCCCAGGCCTTCGTGCATTTCCGCCGCGTCGGCCAGAATGTCGCGCACGGCTCTTGCGCTGAGCGGCTTGCCTTCCACGCGGAAGGCGCGCATCCGGGGCGCGAGCGCGTCGGCCACGGTGTCGCCGTACTGCTGCCGGACGGCGGCGAACAGCACGTTGCCCGCATAACGGTTGGTGCTTTTGCGCGTGAAGAAGGTTCCCACCTTGCCTCTGGTTTCAAAACCGCCGTTTTTGACGACGATGCTCGTATCGTCTCCAAGATGATTGGCCAGATGCGTAAGATTGCCGAATGTCAGACTGATGGGATGTGCCATGGAATCCTCCTGAAGAGCTTAGATGCAGAATCGCATGGATCGGACTGATTCGCAAGGAGGGGAATCCGGTCATGCGCGTGAGAGTCGCGGAAGAGCGTCCTGCATAATTAAATGCAAAAAGCATGCCGCGAGGAATCGCCGCGTTTTTCGCCGCTCTGCGCGCGGGAGGCATGGACGGACGGGGCGAGAAAGGCGGCGCAAACGCCAACCTCGGTGGCGTTCGGGAAAGCATTGACAAAGAAATGGGCGTTTGGAAAAGCGTGCGCCGTCGCGGCGCGCGGTGTCTGCCGAGCGGGAAAAAGGGGCTTTTTTCGGAGGTCGGAGAAGGCGTTGTCAGTCTTCTTCGAAAAGCAGGGAAAGATAGTCCTTGCTGTCTTCCGGATCGCGGTACTTTTCGTAGAGAAGTCGCAGCACGCTGAACGCCGCGTGCGAGAGATAGGCCTGCCGCAGAACAATGATGACGGGGAGCGTTTTCAGCTCGTTGACATTGAGCCGACGGGTTTCCAGCTCGCAGTCCGCGGGAATTTCGCTTTGCGGGCAGATGGCCACGGCGCGCAGGCCGTTTTCCAGAAGGTCCAGCAGAATGCGGTTGTCCTGACTGTCCAGCAGAACGTGGGGCACGACGCCTTCGGTTTGAAACGTCCGCATGAGAAAATTATAACTTCCGCCGTTGTCTCTCCGACGGGAGAGAATGAGAGGGACGTCTTTGAGATCGCGCGCGTCCAGATTTTTTTTGGTAGGCGGGCGAAGACCGCGTCCATACACGGCGCAGAAGGCGGAGGATCGGAGACGGACGATCTTATAATTCTGATTGTTGAGGGGAAGCTGCGCGAGACAGAAATCCAGATGCACTTCCTGCATGTGCCGTTCCAGACTCTGATTGTCCATAAGCCACAGGCGGAAGGTCAGCTGGGGAAATTTTTCCTGAATTTCCGGCATGGTGGACAGAATAAACGAATGGCAGGGCGGACAGACTCCTATGCGCACCAGACCCGAAACCGGTTCGCCGCTGCGCACGAAATCTTTTTCCATGCTGTGTATGTAGGACAGGATGAACTGGGCTTGATGGTAAAGTTTTTCTCCCGCGGGAGTGAGCTGAAAGCTACGACTGGTGCGATGGATCAGGGGAACGCCGAGTTCGTCTTCAAGCTCCTTGATGCGCTGAGAAAGAGGAGGCTGAGAAATATGTAATGATGTCGCAGCTTTGCTGAAAGAACCGTGTTCCACGAGCGTGCAGAAATATTCCAATCGTTTGAAATCCATCGGTACTCCGCGGGCGAGTTTTGCCGTTAGTTTTATTTGGAACAGAATCAAATATAACTGAGCTTGTCGGTAGGATAATCTGCCTATCATGTTGATATATCAATAATTATAAAAAATCAATCTATATTTTTTTGATATGATAAATCAGATAAAAAGATATTTTTACTTATACATATTTTTCTCTAAAACATACTATATGAAAAAACTCACTAGGAGGGGAGTATGAATTCTATCGCTAGAACATTTTTGGGCGTTCTCATGGCTGGCGCGTTCGTTTTCCCCGCGGCTTTTCCCGCGCATGCCGCCAATCATGACATCACTATCGTCGGAGGGGGAGCCGGAGGTCTTTGGGCCATCATTACGGAAGGCGTGGGGGAAACCGTGCGCCGCAGCTTTGAAGGCGCGCGCGTGACGACCGAACCCGGCAAAGACGGTCCGAACCAGATTATGGTAAACAGGGGCGACGTGCAATTCGGCATAGCCAGCGATACGCTGACGCTTCGTGGTCTGAAAGGTGAGAAACCGTTCAAGGGAAAACTTGATAACCTTCGTTTGGTGGCGGTTATCAGTTCGACCCAAGCCGTGCAGTTTTTTGTGGATGATAAGACGGGCATAAAAAGTACCGCGGACATCAGAGAAAAGAAATATCCTTTGAAGATAACGGTCAACAGACAGGGCTCCGTCGTCGATCTGCTTTCGGAACGGGTTCTTGAGCTGAACGGTTCGTCCTATAAGGACATTACCGGATGGGGAGGCAAAATCTGCAAGATCCCCGGTCCTGAGTCCATGGATCTGTGGGACGCCGGTCAGATGGACGCCATCATCGAGGTGACGCAGTTCCCGCTGAGCCGTTTCCTGGAACTGGGACAGAAGCATGACCTTTCCTTGCTGTCCTTGGATGACAAGACGATTGAAACGCTCAACAAGGAAATGGGAACCACGTCAATCACCATTCCCGCCGGCACGTATCCTTTCCAGAAAGAAGATTGTCAAACCGTAGCCACGCAGCTGCTGCTTATCACGAATGCCGACACGCCTGATGAAATGGTAGAAGGCGTTTTAAATTCTCTTATAAAAAATATTGATTATCTTCGCACGGTTCATGCTTGTCTGAAAGACATGTCTCCCGAACGCATGTCCGCTAACGACGTTATTCCGTTCCATCCCGCAGCTCAGCGTTTCTACAGCAATCTGAACAAGTAACGTTTTGAGGCCATGCCGCTGAAAGGCGGCATGGCCCGCAGGACTCTTCTTCGCAAGAGCGTTCCGCCGGAACACGCTTCCGTCCGCGGAGTGGGGTCCTTTGTCCCCAAAAAGGCAGACTTTTTAACTTTCTCCCGCCGGAGACTCCCATGACACTCGGAATGCTTTTCAAAGAAGGGCGCAGAAGAAATCTGTCCCCGTTGTGGACGAAGATCACGGGCGCGCTCGTGCTCATCTTTTCGGCCATAGAACTGTATGGCGCGCCGTTCGGCTTCATAGACTCCTATATTCTGCGCGGTATTTTCGTTTCGTTCGCCGTAGCGCTCACCTTCATCTGCTTTACCCCCGTGAAGTCGGAAAAAAGGGAATCGGAAGACGTTCCGGCAGTGGACATTCTGCTGGCCGTGGCCAGTCTCTGCGTCGGCGTCTACATTGCCGTGAACGGCACCGACATCATCAATCGCTGGACGGGCGTCGATCCTTTGGAACCTATGGACTGGGTGGTCACGTCCGCCTGCGTGCTTCTCGTGCTGGAAGTCACCCGGCGCACCGTGGGCCCGGTGCTTCTCGGCATTATTCTCGTGTTCATCGCCTACAATTTTGTGGGCAAGTATCTGCCCGGCTATTGGGGACACAGAGGCTGCACGCTGGAAACGTTCCTTGACCGCATGGTGTTTACGTATGACGGCATTTTCAGCACGCCTCTGGGCGTGGCCTGCACATACGTGTTCATGTTCGTGCTTTTCGGCCATACCTTCAACGCCGCGGGCGGCGGCAAATTCTTCTTCAGTCTTGCGGCGGCCATAGCCGGACGCATGCGTGGCGGCCCCGCCAAGATAAGCGTTATCGCTTCCGCGCTTTACGGCACGGTGTCCGGATCGCCGGTTTCCGATGTCGTCACTACGGGCAGCATCACCATTCCGCTCATGAAGCGACTCGGCTATACGCCGGAATTCGCCGGAGCCGTGGCGGCGTCGGCCTGTTCGGGAGCTTCCATTCTTCCGCCCATCATGGGCACGGCGGCCTTCCTCATGGTGGACGTGGCGGGCATTGCGTATATCGACATCGCCATAGCCGCCGCCATTCCCGCCATCATCTATTATGTCGCGCTGATGTTGCAGGTGCATGATCGATCTGTCATGGAGGGCATGCGTCCCATCGCGGACGACGAGCATCCTGTGGATCCCGCGGGCAAGGTGCTGCGCGAAAACTGGCTGTACCTTCTTCCCATCATTCTGCTCATCGTTCTCATCATCGAGCGCGTCACGCCCACCGTCGTGGGACTGTGCGCCACTCTGGCCGTTATTGCCGTCAGCTGGCTTATTCCCGGTCATCACATGGGCGTCAAGGAAATTTACGGCGTGCTGCGCAAGACCTGTCTCGGCATTCTTACCGTAGCCAACGCTTCCGCGGCGGCGGGCATGGTTATCGGCGGCATCATGCTCACCGGTCTCGGCGGCAAGTTCACCAGTCTTGTGTTTGCGGCCACCGGCGGACAGAGCGGTCTTTGCCTTGCCATGGTTGCGCTGGTGTGCATCGTGCTCGGCATGGGCATGCCCGTGCCCGCGGCGTATGTGCTTACGGCCACGTTGGCCGCGCCCGCGCTGCTGGAATTCAAGTTCTCGCTCATGAGCTCTCATCTGTTCATCGTGTATTTCGCCGCCATTTCCGCCATCACTCCCCCCGTGGCCGTGGCCGCTTACGCCGCCGCCGGCATATCGGAGGGAAATCCCAACAGTACGGGCGTTCAGGCCGTGAAGTTGTCCATCGCGGCGTACCTGGTGCCGTTTGTCTTCATGTATCGTCCGGGCCTTCTCATGGACGGATCCATGTTCGACATCGTCTACGCCACGGTGGTGACCACCATCGGCGTGGCCTGCGTGGCATCCGGACTCGAGGGATATCTGCATGGTCCCATCCGTTCCAAGCTGTATCGGCTGTTGCTCGTGGTGGGAGGCGTTGTGTTCATCTGGCCCGCCGGATGGTCCGATATCGCGGGATTCATCATTTTCGCCCTGGTGTACGGCCATCAGATCGTCATTCGTAAAAATAATCCGGATCCTGCCCTTCAGGACAGAATAGCGTAGGAGTTTCCATGGACAAACATCCTCAAATCATCCGCCTCGAAACGGATCTGCTGATCTTGGGCACGGGCGCGGCCGGCTGCGGCGCGGCTCTGGCGGCCCGCGAAGCGGGCGTGAAAACCCTGATGGTGGATAAGGGCAAGCTGGAAAGCTCAGGCTGCCTCGGCGGAGGCAACGATCATTTCATAGCCGTGCTCGGCACCGAGGAGCCGCAGGACACTATTGATGATCTTGTGCGCGTGCATAATAAGCCCGGTTCCGGATTTTCGGAAAAACAGATACGGGAGTGGGGCTCGGTCATGCCCGCTATGGTGAAGTTTCTGGAAGGAGAGGGGGTACACCTTCTGCATAATCCCGACGGAAGCTATCTGCGTACGGCTGGTCGAGGCGAACCGGCGTGGTATATCAACATCGCCGAGGGACAGAAAATCAAGCGTCTCATCGCCAGAAGGCTGCGCGCCATGGGCGTGGACGTGCTTGACCATGTGATGATAACCCGCCTTCTGAAAAAGGACGGGCGCATCGCCGGCGCCGTGGGCTTTCATGTGCTGGAAGGCGACTGCTACGTGATTTCCGCGTCCACCGTCATTCTCGCGCTGGGCAACAGCTGCAACCGCGCCACCGCCAATTCTACGGGCAATCCGTACAACACCTGGCACAGTCCGTTCAATACCGGCAGTCAGTACGCGCTGGCCTACGAGGTCGGGGCCGACATCATCAACATGGACGTGAAGCAGCAGGCCACGCTCATTCCTAAGGGATTCGGCTGCGCGGGCATGAACGGCATCAACGGTTCCGGAGCGCATGAACTCAACGCGCTGGGCGAGCGTTTCATGCCGAAATATCACCCGCAGATGGAAAATTGTCCCCGTCAGTTTCAGATAAGCGGCACGCACAAGGAACTTGTGGAAGGGCGCGCTCCCTTCCACATGGAGATGCGGCATATTGATCCCGCGCTGTTGCATCATCTTCAGTATGTGCTCATGCCCGGCGACAAGGCGACGTTCCTTGACTACTGCGAACAGCGCGGCGTGGATTTCGCCAAGGCTCCCATGGAGGTGGAAATTGGCGAGATAGAGTTCAGCGGCATGCTCGCCACGGACGACAACTATGAAACCACCGTTCCGGGCTTGTACAACGGCTGTGTGTTCTATACGTTCTCCGGTTCCTTGTGCAGCGGGTATATGGCGGCGCGTTCCGCGGCGCGCCGACTTGCCCCTCCCGCGGATGTCAGCGACCTGGAAAACGAGATACAGGCCGAGTGCGCCCGGATTCTTGCCCCTCTGAACGTGAAGGGCGACGTCATTCCTCAGGACATGTTCGAATCGTCCATACGTCAGGTCATGTCCTACTACATGGGCTATGTGCGCAATGAAGCGGGCATGAACATCGCGTTGGAACGTCTTTCCTTCATAGGCGCCTATCGCGGAAAGGTGAAGGCGCGCAACATGCATGAACTCATGATGGTGCATGAGGCGGAACATCTTCTGCAAAGCTGCGTTTTGTCCACGCTGTGCACCGTGCAGCGCAAGGAAAGCGGACGCAGCGTGTATCGTCGGGCCGACTATCCGGAAAAGAGCGCGGCCTACGACGGAAGAATTCTGGTGGTGAACAAGAAGGACGGCCGCCCCGAAACGTTCTGGCGGTAACGGCGGAAGGAGAGACGATATGCCCCCGATTTACAGTAAAGAGTTGAAAACTCTTTTTATTCAGCATGCAGGCCAGCTCCGCCAGACGCGCACCTCACCCTGCGAAGACAAGTGCCTTCTGGGAAACGCCGTGCAAAAAGTGCATACGCTTCTGGCGGAAGGACGCGTGGATGAGGCTCTTTTGTGGCTTCACGCCCGCAATCCTTTTCCCGGCGTGACGGGACGCGTATGTCCGCATCCTTGCGAGGACGCCTGCAACCGCGCCCGTCATGACGAGGCCGTGGCCATCCACAGTCTGGAACGCTTTGCGGCCGACAGCGGCCGATCCGCGGCGATACGGCCCATGCCGTCCACGGGGCGAAAGGTGGCGGTGATAGGTTCTGGTCCGGCCGGTCTTGCGGCGGCGCGTTTCGCCGCGCTGCTCGGCCACAGCGTGGACGTATATGAAAGTTCACCCGTCATGGGCGGCGCGCCGCGTCAGGTGATTCCGGATTTCCGTCTGCCCAAGGACGTGGTGGACAGGGAAACCGCCGCCGCCATTGAGGGTGACGTGACGGTGCTCACCAACATTTCCGTAGGGCGCGACATCCTGCTTTCGGACATTTTGTCCCGTTATGACGCCTGTCTCATGGCCGTGGGCCTGTGGAAAGAGCGGATTCTTAACATTCCCGGCAAGGAGTGGCTCGAACCGGCCGTGGCATGGCTCCGGCGCATGACGCTCGATCGTGAGAGTTTCGAGGGGCGCGACGTGGCCATTCTGGGCGGCGGTGGCGTGGCCTTCGACTGCGCGTTTACGGCGCGTCGTCTCAAGGCGCGTTCCGTGCATCTGATCTGCCTGGAAGACGACGGCTGCATGCGCGCTCCGGCGGAAGAAGTGCGTCAAGCCAGGGAGGAGGGCATTGTTCTGCATCAGTCTCTGCTGAGCCGCGGCGTTTCGCAGAGGGACGGACGGTTCCGCGTGGAGGCGGAACAAGTGCGTTCGTTCCGTTTTGACGAGACGGGCAAATTGCACGTTGAACCGGCGGACGAACCTGTTTTCGCACTGGACGCGGATTGCGTCATTTGCGCGAGCGGCCTCATGCTGGACGACGCGGCGCTCGCAGGCATGGACGTGGAACGCACGCCGCGAGGAATGGTGAAGGTGGACGACCGTTTTCGCACTTCGGTGCCGGGTCTGTTCGCCGCCGGCGATATGGCGTTTGGTCCCGGCCTTGTGGCGTCCGCCATCCGGTCGGGGCGCGAGGCGGCTGTTTCCATCCATAGAATATTGATGGGCGAGGATAAGGTCGTTGAGGTCTTCATTGACGGCGAAGGACAGGTGAGGACGGCTTCCGCGGACGCAGCCGTCACGCCTCACGTGGTGACGGTGGAAGAAATAATGAACGTCGACTACCACGAACACGCCCCCAGGGAACGTCAGCCCAAGCGCGACGCCGTTCCCGGCGTGGCATTCCATGAGCTTGAAGGCGGTTTGTCCGCCGAGCGGTCCGTGAAGGAAGCCTCTCGCTGTATGCATTGCGGCCACTGCATGGAATGCGGTTCCTGCGTGGAAAGTTGCCCCGGCCATATTCTGGAGATGGGAGACGACGGTCCGTTTGTGGCCTATCCCACGCAGTGCTGGCATTGCGGCTGTTGCCGTATCGCGTGCCCCACGGGATCCATAGCCTACAAGTTCCCGCTTACCATGATGCTTTAATGACCGCGCCTTTTTTCCTTTTCTCCGCACTTTCGCGTACCCCTGCGGCGTAAAGCGAGGGGGAGGGGGGAAGCGCGCCATTCTGGCCAGATTTCGGCCAAGGGCGGGTCTCTTCTTGGGGCCCGCCCTTTTGTATCTCTTTCCGATCGGCGGTGTCGAATATGAAAAAGCTGGATTCCCGCTATATTCTTCCTGTTCTCATTCTTATTTACAGCATGAATTTCATGGATCGTTCCGTCCTGAGCATTGTGGGAGACGCGCTGAAGGCGGATCTCTGCCTTTCCGACGGAGAACTCGGCCTGCTTCATTCCGTTTTGCTTATCACCCTTATTTTTCTTATTATTCCAGGAGCCGCGCTGTGCGACATTCTGGGGCGTCGGCGCATGCTCGGCATAGCGGCCGCGTTATGGACGTGCGCCATGGCCCTGACGGGGACGGCGTCCGGTCTGGCGCATCTCATTGGGGCGCGTGCGCTCGGCAGTATCAATGAAGCGTCGGTGGGGGCGGGCGGCAACGCCTGGCTGGCCAGTTATTTTCCTGCGGAAAAGCGGGGAAAGGTCATAGGTATTTTTCAGATGAGCGCGCCTCTGGGCATGGCTCTCGGCACGCTTGTCGGCGGCGTGATTCTTGCCCTGACGGGAAGCTGGCGGGCGTCGTTTTTTCTTTTTTTGATTCCGGGCGTATGTTGCGCCGTGACCATTCCACGCCTGCCGGACAGGCAGGTCGCCGCGGGTCAGGGCTACTTCCGCGCCTTGCCCGGCCTTTTGAGGATACGAACGCTGGTGTTCTGCGGACTCGGCGCGGGTTTTTACTGCATCGTCAAATTTGCCTATCAGGCATGGCTGCCCGTGCTCATTCTGCGCAGTTATGAGGGACTTTCTCCGTGGATGGCCGGGGCCATGGCCGGGGCGTTTCTGCTTATGGGAGTGGGCGGTCCCATCATAGGCGGCGCGTTTTCCGACTGGTTCAACAGGCGCAGCCCGTCCGGTCGGACCTATGCCATCATCGTGTGTCTCGGAGCCGTGGCGGCGTCCAAATTTGCGCTGTACTTCATGACCGGTCTGGTGCCGTTGCCGGTGCTCTTCGCGTACGGTCTTTTTGACGGACTGCTTACCATGATGCCTCTGCCCATCTACTTCACCATCGCGCAGGACGTGGTGGAAGACAGATTCCGCGGCGGCGCGTGCGGCCTTATGGGAGGCATTATTTATCTTACCGGGGGCGCGTGGGGTCCGCTGCTTGTGGGATTCCTTTCCGACCTGTTCGGCGGCGGGGCCGCAGGGCTGCGACTGGCGGAACTCGGTCTGCTGGCGTTTCTGCTGCTTTCCATGATAGTGTTCGCGCTGTCGGCCAAGCATTACGCCAGAGAGAGAAAACAATCATAACGAAGACAAGAGAAACGCTATGTTCGTCCTGCTGATTCTGTGCGTCGCGGGAGGTTCCCTTATTGGTCTGCTCAACGGCATGCTGGGCATGGGAGGGACGTTCATCGTCATTCCTCTGCTGGATGAAGTGTTGGTGCGCATGGGGTTGCCGTTATCGATCTCACACGTCATGGCCATAGGAACGGCTCCTTCGACCGTCCTTTTTACCTGCGTCGCCAGCTACTTCGCCCACAAGGCGCACGGTTCGGTGCGGAGCGACCTGCTCCGTCGCATGGGCGGAGGAATCTTTGTGGGAAGTCTGGCGGGCGCGTTTCTTGCGCCGCACGCCCCGACGCTTCTTTTAAAACTGCTGTTCGCCGGCGTGGTCATGATCATGGGGCTTTATCTGCTGTTTCCTTTTCGCCTGAGGGAAAGGGAGCGGGAAAGGCTCGGATGCCTGGAAGCGGCCGGCGTGTTTTTCGGCATGCTGGCCAGCATGAGCGGGCTGGCGGGCACGCTGCTCTGCCTTACCTATCTGAACTGGCGAGGCGTCGTTTGGCGTCAGGCGGTGGGCACGAGCGCGGGAATAGGGCTTATCATCGCGGTCACGTCGACGGCCGGATATGTGTTTTCCGGCTGGGGGTCGCCCGAACTTCCGACGTGGTCTCTGGGATATGTGTATCTGCCCGGGACGTTGTGTCTGATTGTTCCGAGCATGCTCATGGCCAGAGTGGGCGCGTTTCTGGTGAACTGGAAGAAAATGCCTCTGTCTCCCATGAAGCGATGCGTGGGGCTGCTGAACGTGCTGGTGGCGATTCGCGTCGTCGTCGGACTGTGGTGAGCCGGACGTTTTCGGACATGACGCGGGCGGATTTTGGACGGATCGCAAGCCGTTCTGACGGGGGACGCCTTGTTGCGGAGCTTTTCCTTCGGCGTTTTTTGCGGTAGCACAGGCAAAAAACGTCATGAGGATAATCGCCATGAGTAAAGAATACGATCCGCGCATGCATACGGCTGAGCACACGCTGAGCGGGGTTCTTATCCGTCGTTACGGGTGTCCGCGTTGTTTTTCCACGCATATCAACGCCAACAAGTCCAAGGTGGATTTTCACTTTCCGCACGACCTTTCCGCGGAAGAAGTGAAAAGCCTTGTTGAGGAAGTGAACGCGGCTCTTGCCCGGGATCTGCCCGTGGTGGCCAGAGACATGCCTCGCGAAGAGGCAGCGCGGCGGTTTAATCTGTCCCGTCTGCCGGAAAGCGCGGGAGACACGCTGCGCATTGTGTACATCGGCGATCCGGATTCGCCGGAAGGACCGCTGGACGCCTGTCCCTGCATTGGCGAACATGTGTCTCACACGGCGGAATGCGGAACCTTTGTGTGGGTTTCCCATGAATGGAAGCCCGATGACGGCGGCGTGTTGCGCATTCGTTTCAAGCTGGAACGATAGACGAAACGTTGGACGTCGCGGTTGTTCGCCTCTACGCCTCTGTCGGTAAGAAAGCCGCGCGTTGCGCGCGGCTGATTTCTTTCGGAAACGCGCATTTTTCTTGGACGCCTTGAAGGAAAGAGTGCGGAATCGGCTCGTTTTCGCAAGAACTGTGAACGAAGCGTTGATGCGCTCGGGAGGCGTGATGTCGTTCAGGGGCCTTTTCGGCGGTCGGCTTTCACGAGAGGCCGGTTTGTCGAAAAGGCTTTTTTATGGCGTGGCGGAACCGCAGAGGGCGTTGACGCCGATCGTCGTCTCCCGCGGAAGATTCTTGCCGCTGTACGGAACGGATGTTAGGCGACGTTTAAAATAATTTATTTTCATTTCAACATATTAATTGATGCGCAAAGTCTTTTTTCAAAAATAATGAAAAAAGTGTCAATTTAAGTTGACAATGAAATTCGTTTTCATTAGTGTTCTTTTCAACGGGGAACGAACTACGGAAAAGATTTCCGGACACGTTCGTCGGAGCGTCGGAATGGTTTCTGAGCCGGACGGCCAACGTCCGTCAATCGACGGGCAGTTCTTTGAAAAGCGCATAGGGTTCGCATCGACCGAGTCAGGGCGAGACATTGACCTCCCCCCCCCCTGGCCGTCTGACGATGGCTTGACCCGGCGTCCGCCGGAGGCGTCAGACGGCAAAATTTTCGCAGGAACAAGGAATCCTGCGAGATGTTGGAATGCGACCGGGTCGTGTTCCTCGCTGAGGCGCAGCCTCAGTCTCCTGGTGCGGCGAGGGCCGCTTCCCGTTGTGGGGAGCGGCCCGAGAGACGTCGCCGATATTTGCCATAACAGCAGGGAAACGATCCGAGCGTTTCCGTGCCTTCCAGAAAACGCCGCGCTCCGAGGCGGCGTTTCCGCCGGGACGCGCGTCTGGCGTTCCGGCAAAATTTCTTCTCGCGGCGGCGTGAACGCCTTTCCGCCGTCCGTTAGTCTTTGCCATACTTTTCGGGAAAGCAGGTGATCCCGGAAAGTTCTCCTCCGCATTGCCGGCGCGCGAGCCATGGCGCGCCGGCAAAAATTTGCTCTGGGGCCGTAAGGCCTCAGTCTCCTCCCCCCCCCTAGCCGGGCCTTCGACTCACAGCGACGGTCCGGCCGAATTTCTGTCCTGCATCCATCCCGCGAAAAGCGGGGTGCGTACTCCTGGTCGTGCGCGGCGGAGAAAGACGGCATATCTCCGCCGCGCAAAAATGCGAACTCACCTTCCCTCCGGGCGGGAAGACCGTTCGTTTCTCTGGCGTGGGCCGGAGGTCGACAGCTGCCCTATGGTTTTTTCTCCCGGAGGCTTTCGCTGGAGAAAAACGATGAAGATTCTTATTGTGTACGGATCCACGACGGGGAATACCGCGGGTATTGCGGAAGCTCTTGGCGAACGCATCGGCGCCGCCGGACATGAAGTGACGGTTTTGAACGCCGCCGACGCTTCGGCCGAAGGGCTGTGCGACGGCTATGACGCCGCGTTGTTCGGCTGTTCCGCCTGGGGCACCGATGAGGTGGAATTGCAGGACGACTTCAACGTTCTGTTTGAAAACTTCGACGCCATCGGCGTCAGCGGAAAAAAGGCGGCCTGCTTTGCCAGCGGAGACAGCAATTTCGAACATTTCTGCGGAGCCGTGGACGTGTTGGAAAACAGGCTTGTCGGCCTTGGGGCCGTTATTGTGGAAGAGGGACTCAAGGTGGACGGCGACTACGCCGGCAATAAGGATGAGGTGGACGCCTGGTGTGGGCGCGTTCTCGCCGCGCTTTGACCGCGCATCGCCGAACGGGCTGAGTTCCGCGCCGAAGCCGTGTTTGCGGCGGCATGCGTGAATGGCGGAAGCTTGTCCGGGGTGTTTTGAAGAATCGTTCAGCTTAAGGGAATCGGCGGAATTGTCCGATTCCCTTTTTGGTTTTAAACAGGACGGGACGCCCCGAAGTGCGTCCCGTCCTGCCGAAACGCGTCGAAAACGCGGGTTACAGAACGTCGATCAGCATTTTGGTGGCAATGAAGTAGAGGAAGAACGCGAAGAATTTTTTGAGCTTTGGAACGGGGAGTTTGTGCGCGATGCCCGCGCCGATGGGGGCCGTGAGCATGCTTACCGCCACAATGCCAGCGAGGGCCGGAAGGTAGAGGTAGCCCAGCGCGTACGGAGGAAGTTCGGGATTGTTCCAGCCGTTGGTGACGAAACCGAGGCATCCGGCGAAGGCGATGGGGAATCCCATGGCCGCGGACGTGCCCACGGCGCGTCTCATGTCCATATTGTGCCAGACGAGGAAGGGAACGGAAAGCGTGCCGCCGCCTATGCCGACGAGGCTGGACACCGCGCCTATGACCGCGCCCGCGCCCGTCATGCCGGCGAAGCCCGGCAGCTCGCGACTTGCGCTGGGCTTTTTGTTCAGCAGCATGTTGGTGGCCACATAGTACAGGAACACGACAAAGAACATCTGCAGGTAGCGGGCCGGAATGCGGGCAGCGATGAAGGAACCGCCGTAGGTTCCCACCAGAATGCCGAGGGCGATGCAACGGAAAACGTGCCAGTCCACGCCGCCGTGCTTGTGATGGGCCATGGCGCTGGAAATGGACGTGAACATGATGCTGCCGAAGGACGTGCCGATGGCCATGTGCATGGCCACTTCCGGAGAGATGTTCAGCCACTGAAAGGAAAAGACGAGCATGGGCACGATCACGGCTCCACCGCCTATGCCGAGAAGGCCGGCCAGAACTCCCGCTATGGCTCCGAGCGCGCAGTAAAGAAGTATTGCGGTTATCATATCCTCTCTCCTCGTGATAATGACGAGTCATCATAACGACTGACGGCGCGACGTCAATGCGGGCGCGGAAGCATGTGACGGCGATGGCAAGCGTTTCAGGACGGGCGTTGCGTCGGGAATCGGCGCGTTGCGAAAGAGAAGCAAACGGGGTACATGCAAGGGGAGCCTTGCGGCACATTCTTTTTTCAGGAGTCGTCCATGCCCGTCATCACTCTTCCTTTCGGTCCTTTGGAAGCGAATTGCCACATCGTGCATAACGGCAGGGATGCCGTTGTGTTTGATCCTTCCGACGAGACGGATCTCGTGCTGAAGAAGATTTCCGAAAACGGCCTTGTTCTGCGCGCCGTCGCGCTCACCCATCTTCACTGCGATCATTGCATCGGCTGCGCCGACATGACCCGCGCCACGGGTCTGCTTCCCCTGGTGGGCGCGGAGGACTGGGCGGAGCGCGCGCTGCTTTTGTGCAGGGGCATGTGTTTCGGCATGAATCTCAAGCCCTTTGAAGCGGAGATTCTGGCCCCCGGCGACGTGTCATGGGGAAGTCTGCGTTGCCGCGTCATTGCCACGCCCGGTCATTCCGCGGGCAGTCTTTGTTATTATTTTCAGGATCTCGGACTCGTCGTCACGGGAGACCTGCTTTTCTTCCGTTCCGTGGGGCGCACCGATTTGCCCGGCGGCAACGGCGAAGACCTGGTAAAATCTCTGCGGGAGCGCATCTATACGTTGCCGGGCAACGTGGTGGTCTATCCCGGCCACGGTCCGGAAACCAGCGTCGGTTACGAAGCCACGCAGAACAGCTATTGTCGCGCCTGAGCGCGGTTTTCGCGCGGAGGAAGCATGAATGCCGTTTTTTTGGCCGCGTGCAGCCCGCGCCGTGGAGGCAACAGCGACTTTGCCGCTTCGCTGGTGCGGCTGACGATCGGCGCGCCATGCGAAACGCGTCGCGTGGCGGAGGAAGGGGTTCGCCCATGCGTTTCCTGCGGTTTTTGCGACGGGCGGCCCGGCGAGTGCTCGCTGGACGGCCCGGGAGACGGCGCGCGCGTCTTGTTTGAACGCATGTGTCGGTCGCCGCTCAGCGTGGTGGTGTCTCCCGTGTATTTTTATCATCTGCCCGCGCAGGCCAAGGCGTGGATAGATCGGACGCAGCGATTCTGGGCGTGCGGGAAAAAGCCCGGAGAAGGACGTCCCGTGACCGCCGTGCTTCTCGGCGCGCGTCCTCGCGGGGAAAAGCTGTTCGAGGGCGCGGAAAGAACGCTTCGCTACATGGCGCTCACCCTCGGCCTGACGTGGGTGGAGCCGCTCCGTCTTTACGGACTGGACGCTCCCGGCGATCTTGCCGCGAGTCCGGAAGCCGCGGATCGCGTGTGCGATTTTGCGTCGGAACTGTCCCGCAGGTTTTTGGCGTGACGTTGCGGATGCGTGGCGCGGCGAGGATTTTTCACGTTCTGCGCGGGACGATGCGGCTTCTCGGACTTGAGGAGCGTCGATGCGCGGCCTGCCGCGAGCCGTTTTCGCCGGAGGCTCCGGACGCCGAAGCCTTGCCGTCCGCGGAGGACGAAATGCGGCGCCTGTTCTGTCCCGCCTGCTTGGCGCGACTGAAGAGACGGACGTCCGGTTTCTGTCCGTACTGCGGAGAGCCGTCGGCGGTGGAAGAGGCTCCCTGCATGCCCTGCGGCGCGTGTCTTCGGGCCTTGCCGCCGTGGAGCGAGTTTCTGTTTTTCGGCGTGTATGAGGGACTGTTGCGCGAGCTTCTGCTGCGTGCGAAGTTCGGCGGCTCGCTGGCTGTTCTTGACGCGCTTGGCCGAACGCTGGCCGCGTTGTGCGTGGAACATTATGCGGTGACGGCAAGGCCGGACGTCGTCGTTCCCATGCCGCTGGATATGATTCGGCTTCGCGAACGGGGATTCAATCAGTGCGGAGAAATGGCCCGGCATGTCGCCGCCGCGCTGCGGACGCCGATGCGTCTTGATCTGCTGGTTAAAGTGCGGACGCTGACGCCGCAGTCTCTGCTGAACCGGGAGCGGCGGCGTCAGCTGGAGCAGCCTTTCCAGACTTTGAACCGCGCGGACGGCCTTCACGTGCTCCTTATTGACGACATCTGCACGACGGGAGCGACGCTCGACAGAGCTGTGACGTGTCTGCTTGCGGCCGGGGCCCGTCGCGTGGACGTGGCCGTGCTGGGCCGTTCGTCGCGGCATGATCCGCGCGGAGGCGGCGAGTCTTCCGCCTTGCCATGATGCCCCTTCGCCTGCTATGCATAACGCCGTTACGCGGCGTCGCGCGCCGCCCGTCAAGCAAGGATATCTCATGGTCGCACTTCCCATTCGTCCCGATGCTCCGTGGCTGGCTCCGCTGGCCGGCTGGTCTGATCTGCCGTTTCGTCTTCTCTGCCGGGAAATGGGGGCCGCCGTCTGCTGCACGGAAATGGTGAGCGCCAAGGGGCTGGTGTACGGAGGCCGCAATACTGAGGAGCTGCTGGCCACCACGTCCCCTGATGGAGATTTGCTGGAGGACGGTTCCCTTGCCCGCGATTGTCCTCTGGTCGTGCAGATTTTCGGCGCGGAAGCCGAGTTCATGGAACAGGCCGTGCGCATACTTCGCCATCGGGGATTCTCGTGGTTTGACGTGAACATGGGATGTTCCGTGCCCAAGGTGACGAAAACCGGCGCGGGCGCGGCCATGTTGCGCGACGTGCCCAACGCGTTGCGCGTGGCGGAAGCCGTGATCCGGGCCGCCGGTCCGGGAAAGGCGGGGTTCAAGATTCGTCTCGGCTGGGATCCGGAACATGAAGTGTATCTGGAGCTGGCCCGTCGTCTCGCCGACATGGGCGCGGGATGGGTGACGCTGCATCCTCGTCATGCGACGCAAGGATTTTCCGGAGTGCCCCGCCACGCGGCCGTCGCCGAGCTGGTCGAGGCGTTGTCCGTGCCGGTGCTGGCCAGCGGCGATCTTTTTACCGCCGCCGACGGCGTCCGCGTGCTGCGGGAGACCGGCGCGGCCTCGGTGATGTACGCGCGCGGCGCGCTCAAGAATCCCGCCGTGTTCGCCAGGCACAGGGAACTGTTGCAACGCGGCGCGCTGGAAGGCGACATGCCTCCCGCGTCGGGCGTTCGCGCTTCCGACGCTCCCCTTGACGCGCAACGAGCCTGCGACGTGCTCGACGCGCTGCCTGCGGACAGAGCGGAGCTGGCCGCCGTCATACGTCGGCACGCGGAGCTTGCCCGTCGTTACGCGCCGCTGCACGCGCTTTTGAAAATGCGCACGTTTGTGCCGCGCTATGTCAAGAGTCTGGACGGAGCGCGGGCGTTGCGCCAGGAAATCGTGTCCTGTTCCGACTGGGACGCCCTTTATGACATCTTGGAACGCCATTTCGGCGACATTCGTAACTGACCGCGCCGCGGCCGAGGATGAGTCATGTCCACCATAAGCAAAGTCAATCTCTGCGATCTGCCGTATCCCGCCCTTGAACGTTTTGTCATGGAGGAGCTGGGATTCAAGAAATTCCGCGCCGTGCAGATATGGCAGTGGATATGGGTGAAGAACGTGGCCGGATTTGAGGCCATGACCGACATTTCTCAGAGCGACAGAGCCCGACTGGCGGAGATCGCGGAAATACGCTGGCCCGCCATAGCCGACGTGCGCGTGAGCGCGGACGGCACCACCAAGTTTCTTCTGGAACTGTCCGACGGCGAACTTGTGGAAACTGTGCTTATTCCCAGCGACGCGCCCAAGCGTCCCAACGACGTTACGGTGCGCATGACGCAGTGCGTGTCCACGCAGGTGGGGTGCGCCATGGCGTGTTCCTTCTGCAGCACGGGCAAGCTCGGCTTCCGTCGCAACATGACCATGGGGGAGATCCTCGGTCAGGTGCAGGTGGCGCGCGCCTATGTGGGCGATACTCAGCCGGAACGCCCCATCATTCGCAATCTCGTGTACATGGGCATGGGCGAACCGCTGTTGAATCTGGCCACGGTCATGGATTCCCTGAGAACGCTGGAACATCCCAAGGGACTGGCGTTTTCTCCCCGGCGCATCACGGTGTCCACCTGCGGCATCGAGGCCGGCATGAGGGAATTCGGCGACAGCGGCCTGGCGTTTTTGGCGGTTTCGTTGCACGCGCCCAATCAGGAGCTTCGCGAAAAGCTCATGCCGCGCGCCGCGCATTGGCCGCTGGAGGAGCTCATCGGCGCGCTGGAACGATATCCGCTCAAGACGCGAGAGCGCATCACGCTGGAGTACTTGGTTATCGCGGGCGTGAACGATCAGCCGGAGCATGTGAAGCAGTTGGCGCGCATCTGCGCCAGGCTCAAGGCCAAACTGAATCTTATTCCGTACAATCCCACGCCGGGCACCCCGTATCGCGCGCCGTCTCCCGAAGAGCTGCTGCGTTTTGAGAAGGCTCTCTGGGCCAAGGACATCACGGCCATTGTCCGCAAGAGCAAAGGACAGGATATTGAGGCGGCGTGCGGTCAGCTTCGGGCCGCGCACGACGCCGCGGCGCGCGGCGACGCGACGGGCGCGTAAGAAGAAACGCTGTCCTTGTCGAGGCGCGCTGTCGCTGCGCGTGGCGGAAGCGTCGGCTTTTTCGCGTCGGGGATACGGTCCTGGACGCCGGAAGGGAGAAGGGGCGGCGTGGGGTGTCCTCTCCTCGTTTTTGCGGGGAGGCGAAGAAACGGCGCGAAACGCGTTATTTTCGCATGGCGGTGGAGCTCCAGCACATCAGGGAGCCAAAGACTATGACGGCCACGCCCTGCCAGAACGCGCCGTCGAGTTCCGCGCCGATCCAGACCGTGGCGAAAAGGCAGGAAAGCACCGGCGTGAAATAGGACGCGATGGCGAGAATGGTGATGTTGCCCTTGGTGACGCCATAACTCCAGGCGGCGTAGGAACTGCCCATGGCCACGCCGCCCACGAGCACGCTGATCCAGCCCATGGCGGAGGCGTTTGAAAGATCGCCGAAGCCCGCGAGCCAGATGCTGGCGAAGATGACGGTGTCTATGCCGAACACGATGAGCGTGGGGTTTTGCCCGTTGGACCATGCCCGTGTGAAGTTGGAATACGCGGCCCAGGCCATGGCTCCGCAGAAGGCCAGCACATAACTCCACGGATTCTGCTGCACATGGGACCAGATTTCCGCCGGCTGTATGCCGCGGTCTCCGCCGAGCACGAGCATCACGCCGAGAAAGCTGATGATGACGCCGGGCGCCAGCCACCACTTGGCTTTCTGACCGTTGAACAGCACGGCGAACAAGACGACGAGGCAGGGCCAGAGATAGTTGACCATGCCCACTTCCACGGTTTGCTGTCCCCCGTCGGACAGGTAAAGCGACAGACAAAAACAGATGGAGCAGACATTGGCCATGGGAAGTCCCAGAAAAAGATATTTTTTGGGATAGGCCTTCAGTTTGGGCACGCCGAGAAAGAAGAAAAGAAACACGCACGTCGAGACGTAAAGTATGGTCAGACCGGCGGCGAGACCGAACTGTTCCGTGATGCTCCGGACAAGACCGACGGACATGCCCCAGCAGATCGGGGCGATGAGACCGACAAGCGTTGCCTTGTGACTGGTTGAGGGAAGAAAAGACATGGCGTTTCCTTTGTCGAAAAGAGGAGATCCGTTTGCCCTTCTGCCAGTTTTTATTATTTTGTCAAGAGTATATGAATATACTGAAATAACTTTATTTTTTTACTTTTCGTTTCTTAATGTCGACATGGACTGAACGAGTCGGAACGCAAGAGAGCGCGGGAAAGCGTGGGGAACAGAACGTTCGTTGTTTTTTTTTGACTTGACAGAACGGACGGAGTTGTTCAAATTCAAATTTAGATTTGAGATTGCTGGAAACAACGTTTTTTCCGGCGAAGAAATTTCGCTCATGGCGCGCGCAGGAATATAACCTCTCCATTCCTTTGTCGCGCGGGTCGCCTTCAGGGGAAGGACGGCGAGACGTCATGAAAGAGATACGCGTGACGTCTGCCCCCCCCTCGGCGACCATGAAGGTTCTGGGGCATGGCCGTCCACAATGCCCCAGCCTTTTTTCTTCATTTTATGCCTGCCTTCAGAAGCGTTCCGTTGCGGCGCGCTCTTTCTTGGCGTATGCTGAACGCAGCGTCCATGACGAGAGGTTTCCCCCGTATGCTGTTTTTTTCCCGCAAGAAGCATTCGCGCGAGGACGGCGAAGCGACGCGCCGTCAGATTCTTGGCACCGCCGTGCGCCTGTTCGCCGAACATGGGTATGCCGACACCACAAGCAAGATGATCTGCCGCGAGGCTGGCGTGAATATCGCCGCCGTGAACTATTATTTTGGCAGTCGCGACGATCTGTATCGCGCCGTGCTTGACGACGTGCATGAGCACATCGTCAATGAACGGGAAATGGAACTCATCACGTCCGCCGAGCTTTCGGTGGAAGAAAAGCTGGAACGCGTTCTCGACGCGTATATCGCCGCGGCGTACGACGGACAGAGCTGGTACGCCAGAATATGGGCGCATGAGCTCATCGCGCCGTCGCCCATAGGGGGCGTGGATTTTCTTACGGGCACGCTTTCCAAGGAACGGAGCATCGGATCGCTGCTTTCGGAGTTCACGGGCATTCCCCGCGAGGATCCGGCTCTTCAAAGCTGCATCATCACGGTGATGGCGCCGTATCTGCTCATGCTTTGCGTGCAGCGCGACATGGCCCGCGCGCTGACCACGGTTTTTGAGTATCGCAAGGAAGACGTGAACCGGCATTTCAAGCTGCTGCTTTTTGAGGCTCTTCGCGCTTTTGCCGGGAGTTACGCCAGGGGAGAACTTTCCGCCGTGGCGCGGCGGGAAGAAAAGGAATCGGAGACGGAGTCCCGTGCGTAGATGGATGACCGTTATTCTGGCGCTGGCGTGTTTGTTGCCGACGCCGTGCTTTTCCGCGTCCCCGGAACGCCCTTCCGTGGAGGCGATGGCGGGAGCCATGCTCATGGTGGGCTTTCGCGGGACGAGCGCGCCGCCGTCCGTTCTGGAGGCGGTGAGGGAAGGGCGTCTTGGCGGCGTGATTCTGTTTGACGGGAGTCGGAAAAACGCGCAGCCGTGCAACATCGAATCGCCGGAACAGGTGAAGAAGCTCACCGCGTCTTTGCAGGCCGCGACCCCCAGGCGTCTGCTGATCGCCGTGGATCAGGAAGGCGGCAAGGTTCGCCGTCTGAAGCCTGAACGCGGTTTTTTTCCTCTGCCCGCGGCTGAGGACATGGGGCGCATGAACGTGGAAGACGTGCGCGGACTCGGATTCCGCGCGGGGCGGGAAATGGCGTCTCTCGGGGTCAACGTGGATCTCGCGCCCGTGGCGGACGTGCGACGCTCGACGCAGAGTCCGGGGCTCGGCGACGCGGGGCGTCTGTTCAGCGCGGACGCGAAGAACGTCACGCGTTGCGCGCTGGCGTTTTCCGAGGGGCTGTATCAAGCGGGCGTTCTGCCCGCGCTCAAGCATTTTCCCGGTCTGGGCAGCGCGGGCAAGGATTCCCATGTGGACCTGCCCGACGTGACCGACAGCTGGTCGCCGGAGGAGCTGCTTCCCTATGAGGAGGCCTTTCAGCGGAACTGGCCTGGCATGGTGCTCGTGGCGCACGTTTTTCATCGCGGTCTCGACAGTCGTCTGCCGTCCTCTCTCTCTTCCGCCGTGGTGGAAACGCTGCTGCGCGGTCGTCTGGGCTGGAACGGCGTCGTCATCAGCGACGACCTTCAGATGGGGGCCGTGGCGAAAAGATCGCTGGAAGAGCGGGTGCGGCTGGCCGTGCTCGCCGGAAACGACATCCTGCTGTTCGGCAACAATCTGAATTATGACCCTGAGCTTCATGACAAGGTGTTTTACGCCCTGATGAAGCTGGTTCGCGAGGGCGCGGTGAGCGAGCGCAGGCTGGAAACCTCATGGCGTCGCATTGAGGCCATGAAAGAACGGCTTGGGACGTCGCGCGAACGATAACGGGCGCGGCGAGGAACGGCGATGAGCGAAAGGCGTCCGCAGGGCGGCGACGCGTCGGACAACTATGGCCAGTAGGTCCTGCGAGGTTCCGCGTCGGCCAGATCCCTGAGGGACAGGAAGAGCGTGACCACGCCCTCGGACCACGGCGCGACCTGATACGGCGCAAATGAGAGGGTTATGCCGTCTTTTTCCAGCGTGAATATCTGAAAGTTTTCCTCTTCGGGCGTCGTGCCCGGTTCCACCATGTCCAGGGGGAGACCTCGCGCCGCGAGATTCGTTCTCGACAGACGGCTCATGAGCTGAAGGGCTTTTTCCGGCTTGCGAAACAGGTTTTTAAACAGCACGGGACTGCCGTCCGCCGTCGCGTAATGACGGGCGGCCAGCGTAAGATTGCCGTGGGCTCCTCCGAGATACTGATAGTTTTTCCACACGACGCTCGTTACCTTGCCGTTGTCCGAAAGCGAGCCTTCGAGGATCATTTCGCAGGGACGCAGGGGCATGTCCGGTTCTTCAGCCCTGAGTTCGAGCTGGGACTCCAGTTCTTGACGCGCCGCGTCGCGGAAGTCGGACACGGCGTTTCGGACCAGTTCGTCGGCGTCGCGGTCGGGGCGCGCGAGGCCGGAGCGTGGCCAGGTGGCCTTGACGGACGACGAAGAGGATTGTTCCTCGTAGGTCGACAGAGCCGTTTCCCGGGCGAACGCGGCGGAAACGGACAGCGTCAGAAGAAAGGACAGCGTCAGAGAAAGGATGTTCATGCCGGACTCCCAGAGAGGCGCGGTTAAATAACTCGGCGGACGAGGAAGAATGGGGCGTTCGCGTCAAAAGAGCGCGTTTGCGGCCCAGCCTTGTAGCTTCCGCGGAAGGGAAAAGCGTTATTCGGCGAGGCGCGTCACGTCCGCGCCGCGCATGACCTCGACAAAGCGCGGACAGTCCGGCTCGTGATCGTTGATGACGCCGCACGCCTGAAGCATGGAGTAGACGGTGACGCTTCCGACGTAACGGAAACCGCGTTTTTTGAGTTCCGCGCTTACGCGATCGGACAAAGCGTTGCTGGCGGGCATGTTTCGGGCGTGACTTTCATAGACCAGCGTGCGTCCGTCGGTGAAGTTCCACAACCAGGCGTGAAAGGATCCGAATTCCTTCTGAATGTTCAGAAAGGCGCGCGCGTCGGCCACAAGGGCTTCCACCTTGCGGCGGGAACGTATCATGCCGGGTTCGGCCAGCGCGTTTTCCACGTCTGTGTCCGTAAAGGCCGCCAGGCGGTTCGGATCGAATCCCGCGAGGGCCCGGCGGAAGATTTCTCTCTTTTTCAGCATAAGCAGCCAGTTCAGGCCGCATTGCATCACTTCCAGAGCGAGGTGCTCGAAAAGCAGAGCGTCGTCGCGGACGGGGACGCCCCATTCCGCGTCGTGATAACGGCGGAGCAGTTCGTTGTCGCGGCTCCAGGCGCAACCCTCGTTTGCCATGGCGTGTCCTCCTTCCGGCATATTGCCCTGTTTTTTCGGGGAAGTACAGAGACGGACTTGACAGCGGAAGGTGGCGCGCCTACACAGGGGCAGCTTCCTTCAGGAGAAAGCGCGTTCCTCCCGGAAGGGGAAAAGCAATATCTGAACAAAACGTCGCCGTCAGGCGTTGAGGCGCACCGTCATGAACGTACCGTCCGTGGGCCCGCGCTGGGCCTGTTCGTTTTTCTTTGCCGTCGTCGGTCTGGCGTACGGCAGCGTGATGTCCCGCATGCCCGCGCTCAAGGCGCAGGCCGGTTTGAGCGATGCCAACGTGGGCGTCATGCTGCTTTGCATGGGGCTGGGCGGCTTGTTTTCGTTTCCCATAGCGGGGTGGGTTATTTCGCGCGCGAGTTGCCGCGTCGCGCTTTCGTTCGTGTCCGCCGCGCTGATCCTTCTTTTTCCCTGCATGGGACTGTCGTCCGACTTTCATTCGGCGTGCGCGCTGTTCGCGTTATTGGGCTTTGCCATAGGCATGAACGACGTGGCCATCAACACCGGCTCCATTTTGGTGGAATCGTTCATGCGTCGCCCCGTCATTTCTTCCATGCACGCGTTGTACAGCCTGGGCGGACTGACGGGAGCTCTCATAGGCTCCTGCATGGCCGCGCTGGGCGTGTCTCCGTGGGGCAACTTTCTCCTTGTGGGCCTGACGCTGCTTGCGCTTCTGCCGTTTTTTGCCGGACAGCTGCTGCGGGACGCGTCCCGGCCAAGAGCCCAAAAGGCGCGTCTGACGCGTCCTCCGCTCTGGGTGTTGATTTTCGGTCTGCTCATGCTCTGTTCCTATTCCTCGGGAGGCTCGGTGGGAGAGTGGGGCGTGCTGCTCCTGCATGAGGTGAAAGGGGCGTCGGAACACACGGCCGCGCTGGCGTACGCGTCGTTTTCCGTGTCTATGGTGGTCATGCGCTTTTTCGGCGATAGGCTTCGCGAACATTTCGGCGACGCCCGTCTTTTGCGCGTCTGCGCCGGCTGCGCCTTGGGAGGCATCGTTGTTGCCCTGCTTTCGCCGTGGCCCGCGCTTTGTCTGGCGGGGTACGCCTGCATGGGCTTGGGGCTTTCGGTCACCGTTCCCATCATTTTCAGCGCGGCCGGCAGGAGACATGATCTGCCCACGAGCACGGTGACGGCGTTTCTTTCCATGCTCGCCGCGATCGGGCAGCTGTTCATTCCGCCGCTCATCGGCGCGCTGGGCTCGCTGGTGGGACTTCAGGCGGCCATGGGCGTGGTGGTCGCGCTTTGCGCCGTGATGTTCCTCGGGGCGGGAGCGGTGAAAAAATAATCTGGTCGAACGACCAAAACAGCCTCGCGCTCCGGGCCGCATTCGGGCGTCGGCGGGCGAGAGATACAAAGAAGGCCGGCTCCATGTGGGGAGTCGGCCTTTTCGCATCCTTCCGCCAGAGGGGACCGGCTTTCTCCCGGAATGACAGAAGAGAAAGGCGGTGGCGGCAGGACCAAAAGATGCTTTAGAACTTGTAGCGGAAGTTCAGCGCGGCGCGCCAGGCGTTGGAGAAGTCGCCGTTTTCGCCTTCGGCGTTTTTCCAGACGCCGCCGTCAAAGTCCTGGAAGGCGTAGCTGAGTTCCAGCACGGAGACGAAGTTCTTGTAGATCTGGTAGGAGGTGTCGAAGTCCACTTCCACCACATGGTCTTTGGTCGTGAGGTAGTTCGCGGGCGTGACGGAGCCGCCGTACACGTTGTTGATGATGTTGGGCATGTTGCTGCTGTTGGTGCCGCGGAAGTAGCTGACGCGCAGATCGTGGGAGAGATTGTCGATGAAACGAATCTTGTTGAGCTGCGCGCTGACGCCCCAGGTGCCGCCCGCACTGCCGTTATCGATGGTGTTGGCGATGTTGAAACGGCCCTTGAAGTACGAGCTCGCGCCGGGCTTGAAGCCGCCGGAGAGGTACAGAGGCTGTTCGGAACCGTTGGTCACCTTGCTGTCGTCGCCGGAAGCGTACCAGGCCTTCAAGGTGGGCACGAACCACGGCAGTCTGTACTCGGCGAGGGCGGCAACATACCAGCCGTCGCGTTCCGTGGAGGCGTTGCTGTTCTTCGTGCCGCTGTAATAGAAGTCGAGGGCGAGGCGCAGCGGATCGAAGAGGGTGACGTCGCCGCCGAAGCCGGCAAACCAGATGGTGGAATCGGAGCCGTCGGGCGTGGCCACCAGCGTGCCGTTATTCCAGGAGAGCTGATTCATGCCGTTGAAGGGCAGCAGGCCGGAAGGCGTGGAGCCGACATTGCGCGCGTTGTCGAAGTTCTTGCCGCCGTGGCCCACCATGGCCCAGGGAGTGAGGTGGAAGTAATCGTACTTCAGATCGCCGATAAGACCGAACAGATCCACGTCGGCGTCGTTGTAATCGTATTCGCCGTAGGAGTTTTTCAGCGGATCGGACACGGCGCGCATCCAGAAGGCGTTGGCCGTGAAGGTGTCGGTCACGGGAGCGGAGATGAACACGCCCGTGGCGGGATCGTCCAGAATGGGGCTGCCGGCGACGTAGTTGGGCAGCAGCACTTCCTGCTGACCCATGCGGATATGGATGTCGGTCTGGGGAACCATCCAGTCGAGGTACGCCAGACGGGTGGTGATGTTGGTCGCGCGGGTGGCCAGCGCGCCGCCGTCATTTTCCATCTTGCTCGCACCCTTGTAGGAGCCGCCCCAGTTGAAGATGCCTATCTGCGCCTGATAGAACGCGGAAAGCTGTTCGGACATGATGAAATCAATGCCGAGACGCAGACGCTGATAGACGTCGAAGTTGTGCTGATTCAGTTCTCTGCCGGTGTTGTGCCGATAGTCAGCGTCGCTCATGAAGGAGTTGTTGCCGTTGAGGGCGTCGGAGCCGCTGAAAGAAAAGTCGTAGGTTCCGCTGACCTTGACGTCGACGGCGGATGCGCCGTTCGCCGCGGCGAGCGTCATTCCCGCCGCCAGCATGAGGGTAAGAAGTTTTTTCATCTCATACCTTCCCACTGTTTGCCTGATTGCCTTCTGCATGAATGACATTTTCATGCATAAAAACTATAAAAGGATCAGGGTTATGGCCTTATTTGTAAGGCATGAGATAGGTATAGTCATTTTTTTATGACAGAAACAATATGATATTTGTTAGAATGTTCAGAATTTTACACGTTATTATACCAATATGTATTAGCAGTATTATAGTAGTTATATATAATTATATGTACTATAATATAATATAATTATATGCTATATGTATTAGTTATGTGATAATGTAAGATAAAATAGAATGTTGCTGATTATTTTTTGCGTGGATAATGCCGGATGCGAGGACTGTTTTTTGCGGAAGAAAAAGATCGGAGATCGAGGTTTTGACGGTCGTAGTCTGAGGTCCGGTCGGCGGTCTTGAGACGCGGCGCGCAAAAAGCGTTCAAGGTCTTTGACCGATTGCGCGATCGGGAAGAGCGCGGTGGAGTCGTCCGGCGGATGCGAAGCGGCGCGAAAAAAAGACCTCTTCCAGAAGGAAAAGGTCTTCATGCACGCGCTAGGGTGAACGTCGCGTTTTTTCGGCTGTCGGAAAAGACGGAGACCGCGCGGGCCGGACGTCAGAGGCGGCCGCGAAAATCGTCGTAGCCGAACGTTCTCGTGACGCGGCGCTGGTCGGTTTCCGAGTCCCAGATGGCGATGGACGGCAGGCGCAGTCCGTTGAAGGTGGTGGTTTTCACCATGCTGTAGATGGCCATGTCGAGGAAGACCAGTTTGTCGCCGCACTTCAGCGGCTCGTCAAAGGAATATTCGCCGATGACGTCGCCCGCAAGGCAGGATTTGCCCGCCAGACGGCAGGTGAAGGGCTTTTCTCCGGGCTCTCCCGCGCCGATGACGTTCGGCCGGTAGGGCATTTCCAGAACGTCGGGCATGTGACATGCGGCGGAGGTATCGAGAATGGCGATGGGCATGTCGGCCTGAACCACGTCGAGCACCGTGGCCACAAGCACGCCCGCGTTGAGGGCCACGGCTTCGCCGGGCTCAAGGTAGACCTGCACGCCGTAGGCGTCGCGCACGTGCTCGATGCAGCGGCAGAGCAGATCCATGTCGTAGTCGGCGCGGGTGATGTGATGGCCGCCGCCGAAGTTTATCCACTTCATCTGAGGGAAATATTGACCGAAGTGCTTTTCCACGGCGTTCAGCGTGCGGACCAGACTGTCGGCGTTCTGTTCGCACAGGGTGTGGAAATGCAGACCGCTGACGCCGTCGAGCGCGTGAGGATCGCGGTCGAGTTCGGCTTGGAAGGCGGCGGGCCGTATGCCGAGCCGCGAGCCGGGAGCGCAGGGATCGTAGATGGGCGTCGCGCCTTCCGAGTGTTCGGGATTGAGGCGAAGGCCGCACTCTATGGCAAGGCCGCGTTCCTTTTCAGCCTCCTGCACCAGCGGGCGGAAGCGTTTCCACTGCGCGAAGGAATTGAACACGATATGGTCGGCGTAGCGCAGCGTTTCCCGAAGCTCTTCCTCGCTCCAGGCGGCGGCAAAGGCGTGCACTTCGCCGCAGAATTCCTCTTTGGCGAGTCTGGCCTCGTCGGGCGAACTGGCGCAGCAGCCGTAGAGCGGACCGCGCATGGCGCGCGAGAGCACGGGAAATGTCATCCACTGGGAGAAGCATTTGAGCGCGAGCATGATTTTTGCGCCCGTGCGTTTCTGCACGTCGTCGAGAATGGCGGCGTTTTTTCTCAGCAGGGCCAGGTCGGTGACAAAGCAGGGGGAAGGCCAAGTCTCGGGACGGAGTTTGGCAAGGTATTCGTTCATGGCGTTCGTCGGGTTGAAGGATGGGGCGGCGCGGGAAACGCGGCGTCGTCCGGTCTCGCTAGTAGCGTTCCGGCATGTAGTGGGGCGGAAGCGTGTTGGCCGGGCCTTCCTGTGAGGCGTCCAGCAGGGCCGTCACGTTGGATTCCAGGTCTTCGAGACGTTTTTCCAGGGCGTCCAGCTGCTTCTGCTGTCCGGTGAGGGCGTCGTTGAGCTGCGAGAGCAGGGTTTCCTGAAAATAGGCCAGTTCTTCCAGTCTGGCTATCCGTTCTTCGGTCGTCATGTCGCCTCCCTGGACGAGGAGAGCGGACGGGCTGTCTCCCGCCCGCTCTCCGACGCATGGACAAGGGGGAATAGGCCTCCGGAGGGGAGGCGTCGCGCGGTGGGTTAGAGCGCGGGTTCGGTCACCTTCCAAGGCAGACCGTACTTGCCGAGCTCTTCCATGAAGGGATCGGGATCCATCTGTTCCATGTTCCACACGCCGGGCTTGTTCCATTTGCCGGTCACCATCATCATGGCGCCGATCATGGCGGGCACGCCGGTGGTGTAGGAAATGGCCTGAGAGCCGAGTTCGTGGTAACAAGCCTGATGGTCGCAGATGTTGTAGATGTAGTAGACGCGTTCCTTGCCGTCCTTCACGCCGCGCATCAGGCAGCCGATGCAGGTTTTGCCCACGGTGCGGGGGCCGAGGGACGCGGGATCGGGCAGGAGCTTCGCCAGGAATTGCAGGGGCACGATGTCGTGTCCTTGGAATTTCACGGGCTCGATGCCGATGAGACCCACGTTCTTGAACACCTGGAGATGGTTCAGGTAGGCGTCGCCGAAGGTCATCCAGAAACGGGCGCGACGAATGCCTTTGAGATTCCGCACCAGCGATTCCAGCTCTTCGTGGTACATGAGATAGCAGTTGCGCTTGCCGATGCCTTCGGGGAAGTCGAAGTTCATCTTCCAGGACAGGGGATCGGTTTCCACACATTCGCCGCGTTCCCAGTAGCGACCCTTGGCCGACACTTCGCGCAGATTGATTTCGGGGTTGAAGTTGGTGGCGAAAGGCAGGCCGTGATCGCCGGCGTTGGCGTCGATGATGTCCAGAACGTGGATTTCGTCCAGCAGATGCTTCTGGGCGTAGGCGCAGAACACGTTGGTCACGCCGGGGTCGAATCCGGAACCGAGCAGGGCGCAGAGACCGGCGTCCTTGAATTTCTGCTGATAGGCCCACTGCCACTTGTATTCAAAATGAGCGTCGTTCGGCGGTTCGTAGTTGGCGGTGTCGAGATAATTCACGCCGGCTTCGAGGCAGGCGTCCATGATGTGCAGATCCTGATAGGGCAGGGCGATGTTCATGACCAGATCGGGCTGCACGCGGCGGATGAGCGCGACGAGTTCGGGAACGTTGTCGGCGTCCACCTGAGCGGTTTCGATGTCGCGACCGCAGCGTTCCTTGACGCTTGCGGCAATGGCGTCGCACTTGGCCTTGGTGCGGCTGGCCAGTACGATGTCGGTAAACACTTCAGCGGCCTGCGCGCACTTGTGGGTGGCGACGGAACTTACGCCGCCGGCGCCGATGATAAGCACCTTTGCCATGTTCTTGCTCCTTGCAGCATGAGGGTTTCAGCAGCGGAAAGAGACCGTTCTCTGAAAACCTTATTGATAAAGGGGAGAACGAGGTTCTCGGCCGGAAAATGGGGAGGCGGAAGGCGGAACGGATTCCGCCTTCCGTTAACGTTCAAAGTAGGTGTAGCCGCGCAGGCCGTCTTCGAAAGCCTGCATGAGCTCATAACGCTGGGCGGGCGTGATGCGGTTTTCCCGCACGGCCCGTTCGGCGGATTTGCGTATGCCCACAAGCACGCGGTGAGGATCGTATTCCACGTAGGCGAGAATGTCGGACACCGAGTCGCCGTCGATTTCGCGCACGAAGTCGTAGCTTCCGTCTTCCTGGATCCGCACGGACACCACGTTGGTGTCGCCCAGAAGATTGTGCAGATCGCCCAGGGTTTCCTGATAGGCTCCCACGAGGAAGGTGCCGAGATAATATTCTTCTCCTTCCTTGAGGGGATGCAGCTCCAGGGTGGTCTTGAGTCCCTGCGGGTCGATGAAGTGCGAAATGCGTCCGTCGCTGTCGCAGGTGAGGTCGGAGAGTATGCCCTGCCTTTCGGGGAACTCGTTGAGGCGGTGTATGGGCATGACGGGGAAGAGCTGGTCGATGGCCCAGCTGTCGGGCAGAGACTGGAACACGCTGAAGTTGCAGTAGTAGATGTCCGCCAGCATGGAGTCGATTTCGTTGAGCTCCTTAGGGATGTACTTCACGCGGTTTTTCTCTTCGGAGAGCACGCGCATGATGGCCCAGAAGAAGCGTTCGGCGAGCGTTCTCTGACGCAGGGTGACGCGGCCGGTGATGAAGAGCTGGCGCATTTCATCGTAATAATAGATGGCGTCGTTGTAGGTTTCCTGAAGATTGCGGGGATTGATGTTCTGCAGAGTTTCCTTCAGGTTGCGCACGGGCTCCGGCGCGTCTTCGGGCAATTCTTCGGGCAGGCTGCCCACTTCGATGAGGCTCACGTCGAGCACGTTGAAGAGCAGTATGGAGTAGTAGGCCACCGTGGCGCGGCCGGATTCCGTGATGATATGCGGGTGAGCGATGCCCTGCGCGTCGAGAATGGTCATGACGGCTTCCACCACGTCGGTGCAGTATTCCATCATGGTGTAGTTGCGGGAGCTCACGTAGTTGGTGTGCGAGCCGTCGTAGTCCACGGCGAGGCCGCCGCCGAGGTCGAGGTACCCCATGGCCGCGCCTTCCTGCACGAGGCTCGCGTAGATGCGCGTGGCTTCCATGACCGCGGCGCGTATGTCGCGGATGTTGGGCACCTGCGAACCGAGGTGATAGTGCATGAGCTTGAAGGTGTCGAGCATGTCGTGTTCCTTGAGAATGTCCACGACATCCACGATCTGCGCGGAGGTGAGGCCGAACGCGGAACGTTCGCCGCCCGATTCCGACCAGTGGCCGCTGGCCTTGGTGCTGAGTTTCACGCGCACGCCGATCTGCGGGCGTATGTTCAGTCGTTTGGCCTCTTCGAGAATGACGTCGAGTTCGCCCGGCATTTCCAGCACGAAAATGACGTTGAAGCCCATGCTGAGGGCGTGCAGGCCGAGGTCGATGAATTCTTCGTCCTTGTAGCCGTTGCAGATGAGGCAGGCTTCGCGGCTTTTGAGCTGGCTTATGGCCGCGATGAGCTCGGCCTTGGAGCCCACTTCGAGACCATGGTGATAGGCCGCGCCGTACTGAGCGATTTTTTCCACGACCTGCTGCTGCTGATTCACCTTGATGGGAAACACGCCGCGGTACTCGCCCTTGTACCCCAGATCGTTGATGGCGGCGCGGAACGTCTGATGCAGAAGGGATATCTGGGAATCCAGAATGTTTTCGATGCGAAGCAGCACGGGCAGATCGTAGCCGCGGGCCTTGAGTTCGCGGATGATTTCCAGAACGCTGACTTCCGGGCCTCCGTCGCGACCGAAGGGACGAATGACCACCTCGCCGCTGGGAGAGATGTCAAAGTATCCTGAGCTCCAGTTGCGGATGCCGTACAGATCGACGGAATCCTCCACGGTCCACTTCTGCATAGATTTCTTTCTGGCCAACGATCCTGACTCCTTATGGGAATGGGAAAATGGGGAGTGACGTCCTTCGAGGTTGCCCTTTTCGTCGAGCAGGGGCAAGATGACGACAGGTACTTTTTCCTTAGAGAGTGCTCCCCCCATTGTCAAGGACTATCCGCCGAAACGGGCCTTCTGTCATGATATTGTCATACTTGCCGTGATGCTTTCGGGAGGTGGCGGCCGTGTCTTGCCCCCAGCGCTGGATTATGCACATGGATATGGACGCGTTTTTCGCGTCCATAGAGCAGCTTGACGATCCTTCCCTGCGCGGTCGCGCCGTGGTGGTCGGCGGCGATCGTCGCGGCGTGGTGAGCACCTGTTCGTATGAGGCGCGTCGATACGGCGTGCGTTCGGCCATGCCCATCGTCGAAGCGAAACGTCGTTGTCCCCACGCCGTGTACCTGCGTCCGAGAATGCGTCGGTACGCGGAAGTGTCCGCGCTCGTGCGCGAGACGCTGACGTCGTTTTCCCCGAAGGTGGAAATGGCTTCGGTGGACGAAGCCTATCTCGACGCCACGGGCCTGGAACGACTGTTCGGACCGGTGGAGGAAATGGGGCGGCGACTCAAGGCGGCGGTGCGCGAGGCCACGGGGGGACTGACCTGTTCCGTGGGCATCGCGCCGGTGAAGTTTCTCGCCAAGATCGCGTCGGAACGACGCAAGCCCGACGGGCTTTTTTTGATCGAGCCGGAGCGCGTGTCGGCATTTCTGGCCGAGCTTCCCGTGTCAGCCGTGCCGGGGGTGGGGCGTCGATTTTCCGAGGAGCTTGCCCGGCTTGGCGTGACGCGTTGCGGCGACGTGACGCGCTACGGCGAGGAATTCTGGCGACGTCGTTACGGCAAGGCGGGAACGTCGTTGTGGCTCAGGGCGCGTGGGGAAGACGCCCGGGACGTGGTGCCGTGGACGCCTCCCAAATCGGAAAGCGCGGAAGTGACGCTCGATGAGGACACCCGCGACAAGGAAGTTCTCCGAACCTGGTTGCTGCGCCATGCCGAAAGGGTGGGAACGTCGCTTCGAAGACAAGGGCTGGCCGGTCGGACGGTGACGCTCAAGATCAAGTACGCCGACTTTCGTCAAATGACGCGTCAGGTTACGCTGGAGAGCCGGATATGCAGCACGGAAGGCATTTATGAGACGGCCTGCGCCATTCTGGAAGGACTGGAGCTTGGCGACAGAGTGCGGCTTGTGGGGCTGGGGGTGTCCGGTTTCGAAGCCGGGGGGCCGACGCAGCTTTCGCTCATGCCGGAGCGACGCTCAGTGACGGACGAGCGTCGTCGGGACAGACTGAATCAGGCGGTGGACGCGTTGCGTTCCCGTTACGGCGGCGACGCCGTGATGCGCGGACGGCTTTTCGCCCAGCGCGACGAGAGCGGTCGGGCGGAGGCGGAAGAGGAACGCGCCGAAGCCAGGCGTCTGCGCGAGAAACTGTGAAAACGGCGCGAGAAGAACGGCGAGCCTCGGCTACGGGGAGAACATGGCTATTCTCCGTGCAGGCCAAAGGCATAAGCGTTCCCGAATGGGAGAGCGTCAGAGTTTTTTTTGCCAGACGCGAATGCCCAGCAGATACCACCGTTTTCTGCCGTGGGACTGCTTGGTGTGCCAGAGCGCGTAGCGCAGACAGTTCCGGCGGTGTTCCCGCACGAAGTCGCGGTACGGAGTCATGGCGAGATAGCGGAAATATTCCTTTTTATAGGGGTGGCGGCAGCCGGGATTCCACGGTTTGCGTTCCCCGATAAAGTGGACGATGGCGGCCGTTTTGGCGACGTCGTTAAAACCCGAGCGTCGTCCCTGGCGGGTTTCGCAGGCCTGAGCGTCCCATGTTCTGTCGATGTAGGAAAGATGGTCCTGACATACGACGTTGAGCACGTCCTGATCGTGAAGCACGATGAGGTCGGCGTGATCGCGCAGAAAATCTAGGCAGAGCCTCTGGACGTCGCGCTCCCTCCATGCCCGGAGATTGAACAGCAGAACGCCGGAACAGACATATCGCTTGAGGCCGAGACGAGGGGCGTGACGTTCCTCGTCAATATCGATGACGCCTTGTATCCAGTCGTTTCCCATGTCGAGCGCGTAGAGCTCCGCCAGACTGGCGCGACAGACGATGTCACAGTCCAGATATATGACCTTGTCCACATCGGGGAGAAAGTCCGCCAGCAGAAGGCGGTAATACGCCGCTTTGGAGATATGGGTTTGTTTGTCAGCCTGCGTCTGTATCGGCGCGTCGGCAAAGGCGGCGTCCGACACGGGCAGAAAACGGATGCCGGCTCCTCCCTGTTGTGCCACGTTCTGCAATATCTGCTTATTTGCCTGACGTATGCCGCCGTCGAGAATGGATACGGAAATCTCGTCCAGCGCGTTTTTATTGTGGAGAATCGACGTCAGCGCCACAGTCAGGTGCTGCGCGTACGCGTCATCGGAAGAAAAGCAGATTTCTATGGGCATGACAGCTCTCCCTAGGGAAGATTCCGCAGTCCGGTGGGACGTTTTTTGATTTTTAAGATGGGAATGGCGTCGAAAAGTCTCCATTCATCGTATTGAAACGTATGCACTACGGTCATGACGGTTATTCCTAAAATTTTGATGCATTCCCCTGTCTTCTGATGATATTGCGCCATAGCCCAGATTTCAGGATTGTCGCGACGCATGAAGGCGTAGATTCCCTGCGTGGCCGAGGACATCCGATGTGACTGCTTGTTGGAAGTGTTTCCTCCCCACTCCCGGTATCGAAGCAGGGGTTCCTGAATGATGGCGAATTGCGTCACAGGTATCAGCCTGGCAAAAAGCGCGTAGTCTTCAGCAGGGCTGTAGAGGGCTTCATAGCGGATATTATTCTTTTCCAGCACAGAACGCCGTATCATGCATGATGGATGGCTCAGATTGCAGTTGATCATGAGCATCTTTTTGATATCAATGTCCTTTTCAGGACGGGGCTCTGTTTTTCCGGTTCCCATGTTTTCCACTCTGGAACCGACGATGCCTATTTCCGGATGTGCGTCCAGAAACGCGACCTGTTTTTCAAAGCGCGTCGGCAGAGCAATGTCGTCATGATCCATGACGGCAAGGTATTCTCCCTGGGCCATGTCAAGCAGTCGATTGCGGGCTCCGGAAATGCCGAGATTGCGTTCGTTGACGGCGTAGACGATGCGCGGATCCGTGTAGGATTTCACGACGGTTTCCACCTGCGGATCGGTGGAACAGTCATTGAGGATGAGGAACTCGAAGTCGGTGAACGTTTGCGAAAGGATGCTGTCCATGGCTTCGCGCAGATGCTCTGGACGGGTGTTGTACACCGGCATAAGGACGGAGATACGAGGCATGGCGTCTACCTTCCATATTTTTTACCATGTCATGCGGGACGGCAGACCGCATGGCCATGAGAGAGAAAACGGAGAAATCTCCGTGAAATGATTGCCACGGTAAACGTTTTTCCTGGAAAACGCCATCAGGGTTTCAGTCGAAAACAGAACGCTGTCGTCGCCATTGAATCCCCGTCACGTCTTGACGATATTCGATAGTGGGCGTCCATCGGAGAAGCGTTTTGATCGAAAGGACATTATTGTCTTTTTTCTTTCAACGCGCAATCGTCGGGCTTCTCTCTTGCGAAAGACTCCGCCGCGCCATGTTTTGACACGCCAACCCCATTCCGCCTGATAATCAAGCCTGTTTCGAAGGGGCCGCGGCGTGTTCCAAATACCATGCGACTGTTTTCAGAATGCCGGAGTCAAAGTTTTCGTCTGGTCGCCAGCCGAGTTCCGTCATGATTTTTGTGGGGTCGATGGCGTAGCGAAGATCGTGCCCCGGACGATCGGAGACGAAGGTCATCAGTTCTTCGTACTTGGCGCCGCCGCTCCTGGGGCGTCTTTTATCCAGAATGGCGCACACCGTGCGGAGAATCTGAAGATTGTCCCGCTCGTTATGGCCTCCGACGTTGTAGGTTTCGCCGCTGCGTCCCTTATGGAAAATGAGATCAATGGCCTTGCAGTGATCCAGCACATAGAGCCAGTCGCGGATGTTGGAGCCGTTGCCGTACACGGGAATCGGCTGTTCCGCAAGGCAGCGGCTGATGATCACAGGAATGAATTTTTCGCGATGTTGCTTGGGGCCGTAGTTGTTCGAGCAGTTGGACGTGGTTACGTTCATGCCGTAGGTGTGATGGTAGGCCCGCACGATGAAATCCGAACCGGCCTTGCTGGCCGAGTAGGGACTGTTGGGAGCGTAAGGTGTGGTCTCGGAGAAATAACCGGTTTCGCCCAGCGTTCCGTAGACTTCGTCCGTGGAAATGTGGTGAAAGCGGGCGTCTTCGTAGCCGGGCTTTGCTTTGCCTGGGGCGTCCATCCAGTGGCGTCGCGCCGCTTCGATGAGCGTGAACGTGCCCATGTAATTGGTTTCCATGAAAGCCCGAGGACCTTTGATGGAATTGTCCACATGGCTTTCGGCGGCAAAATGAACGACGCCCCGGATATCGTGTTCTGTGAACAAACGTTCAACAAGCTCTTCGTCGCAGATGTCGCCGTGGACAAACGTATAGTTGGGCATGCCTGCACATTCTTTTAAATTGTCGAGGTTGCCCGCGTAGGTGAGCTTGTCGAGGTTGAACACATGATAGTCCGGATATTTGGCGCAGAAGTACGGCACGAAGTTTGAGCCGATGAATCCGGCTCCTCCGGTGACGAGTATGGATTTCATTCGGCGTTTCCCAGCGTGAAGTTTATGAGGATGTGAAAAGGTCGCGCGTCGTTGTCGCGGAGAAAGGAAACGAACTCTTCCGCGGAACGGTTTCTCTTTTTTGGCGATTCAAGGGCGCGGGGAAAAGCGATCATCGTTTTTGGGGGATTGAGGCCGTGTTTCTCAGGAGAAAGGACAAGACGGCGTGTCTGTTGAAGAATGTTTTGCATTGAACGCTCCGCGCTATCGCTGCGTCAGAAAAGAGTTCAGGCTGTCCGTCCAGTGGGGTATGCTCAGGCCGAAGGACGTTTTTATTTTGGTTTTGTTCAGCACGCTGAAGGCTGGGCGACGAGCTTTCGCAGGATAGTCGGCGCTTTCAATAGGATTGACGCGACAGGGGAGGTTTGACGCCTTCATGATGGCCACGGCAAAGTCATACCAGCTCGCCACGCCTTCATCGCTGTAGTGATAGACGTCTTTTGCGCCCGACGCAATCAGTGGAAGCATGCTGACGATGGCGGAAGCCAGATCCGCCGCATGGGTGGGCGTGCCGATCTGGTCAAAGACGACGCCGAGAGAGGCGCGTTCCGCGCCGAGTCGGAGCATGGTTTTGACAAAGTTGCCGCCGAACCGTGAGTACAGCCACGAGGTTCGAACGATCACGGCGGTGTCGGCCTCGGCGAGAACGGCCTTTTCTCCCGCCAGTTTTGTGGAGCCGTATACGGAAACGGGATGGGGGGCGTCGCTTTCCTTGTAGGGAAGATGGGCCGTTCCGTCGAAGACGTAATCCGTGGATATCTGGATGACGCGTCGGCCGTATCTTGCCAGCAGCGCGGCACCGAGGCGATTGACGCGATCGGCGTTTTCGGCGTGGTCTTCAGCGTTGTCCACGGCGGTATAGGCGGCGCAGTTGATGACGAAGTCGAATTTTCGATCCTTGAAGAACGTCTGCACGGCCGTTTCGTCGGAGATGTCGAGTTCGGCCCGTCCCGCGTAGACGGCCTTGTCGCCGAGAAGAAGCCGCAGTTCCTGGCCCAGCTGTCCGTTCGCGCCCGTGACTAGAAGCATGATTCAAACTCCGCCAGGAAGGGATGCCGTTTGTCTTTTTCCGACGTCAGAGCTTTGGCCATGTCGACGCGCCAGTCGATGGCCAGGGTCGGATCGTCGAAGCGGATGCCCCCTTCGGAGGCCTTGCAATACAGGTTGTCGCATTTGTAGGCGAAAATGGCCGTTTGGCTGAGCACGGAAAAGCCGTGAGCGAAGCCGCGCGGAATCAGAAGCTGGCGGTTGTTTTCCGCGGAGAGCTCCACGGCCACGTATTGTCCGTAGGTGGGCGAGCCGCGTCGCAGATCCACGGCGACGTCCAGCACCGCTCCTTCAAGCGCGCGCACGAGCTTGGCCTGCGCGTGTTCCCCTTTTTGGAAATGGAGTCCGCGCACCGTGCCGTAAACGGACTTTGATTGATTATCCTGCACGAAATCGTAATGGAGGCCGGCGGCGTCGAAGGCGGCTTTGCTGTAGCTTTCAAAAAAATAGCCGCGTTCGTCCGTGAAAATTCGGGGTTCGATGATGAAAACGCCTTCGATGGCGGTGTTAATAAAGTTCATGCCGTTCCTCCAGCACTTTCACAAGATAGTCGTGATACGCGCCTTTTTTCATGTCATGGATAAGGGACCGCATCCGAGCTTCGTCGATGAACCCCTTGCTGAAGGCGATTTCTTCCACGCAGGCGATTTTGAGTCCCTGACGTTTTTCGATGACCTGCATGAAATGCGTGGCGTCGGCCAGGCTGTCGGGAGTGCCCGCGTCCAGCCATACGATGCCTCGTCCCATGGGCACCACGCTCATGCGCCCCTCGCGCAGGTACATGTTGTTGAGATCCGTGATTTCCAGTTCGCCGCGCGCGGATGGCGTGAGGGTCGCGGCTTTTTCGCACACGTCGGGAGGATAGAAATACAAGCCGACGGACGCGTAGTTGGATTTGGGGCGCGCGGGCTTTTCTTCAATGCTCAGGGCGCGGCGATTTTCGTCGAATTCCACCACGCCGAAGCGTTCGGGATCGGAAACGTGATAGGCGAAAATGGTGGCTCTCGTTCCGGCGTTTTGCTTTATGGCGCGCTGATAGATTTTCATCTGGTTGCCCATATAGAAAATGTTGTCGCCGAGAATGAGGCATACGTCGTTTTGTCCCACGAAGTCCGCGCCGAGGGTGAAGGCCTGAGCTATGCCTTTGGGTTCGGGCTGAACTTTGTAGGAGAGGCGCAGCCCGAGCTGAGAACCGTCGCCAAGCAGACGTTCGATGTTCGGCGTGTCCTGCGGGGTGGAGATGATGAGAATTTCCCGGATATCGAACAGCATGAGCGTGGACAGCGGATAATAGATCATCGGCTTGTCGTACACGGGCAGAAGCTGCTTGGACGTGATTCTGGTGAGCGGGTACAGTCTGGTTCCGCTGCCTCCGGCGAGAAGTATGCCTTTCATGCTGTTCCCCTTGAGGTTGTTGCGTCGGAACTCGGCGTCGGTAGGGAGACGTTGGAGAAAAGGGGGGCGACGTTGTGAGCGTGCGCTCCGGGGCGCGCGCGTCGGGAAAATTTTAAGACGTAAGGCGTTCGTTTCTTCGGCCGGGGCGCGGAGAGATCGATGGCGGCTTGGTGGGATAAGAAGCGCGGAGAAGATCGGAAGAAGGTGCGGTCGCGCGCTCGGAAGTCTCGGAGCCGCGCGTCCGTCTTTTTGAAAAGAAACGCGGGGATTCCGACGGGGGAATGGATCGGCAGAGGAAGTTCTGAAGGCAGAGAGAAGGGAATGCGCTGCGCTGACCCTGACATGGAGCCCATCCGGACATGTGTTGAACGAGGATCGTTAATCTGAGGCGGATATTCCGCCGTTTAGGGAATATATATAGCAGAGAGCGTCGAAAACTTCTACTTTTAATTTATCGTTGCTCGTCACGAGTTATGCTGAACGCGAAGCCGCGGCGCGAGGGGGAACGGGAAGGTCGCGCGAAGCCTGGAAAAACGGAGGACGGTGGCGTCGAAAGACGATGGATAAGGGGGCCGGGCGTTGTTCCGGCAAGGCTACTCCGCGATGACGAAGAGTCCGCGATACCTGAGGCTCAGGGAACGCGCCGTCCGTTCCGCGATCGAACGGGAGTGATAGGGACCGAGCTGCACGAAGTTCAGGTCGTTGCCGTCGTGACGGGCGATGCGGCAGCCGTACCCCTGCGTGCGCATGAAGTCCGCGAGATTGACGGCCCGGGGGCGTTCGCGGAACGAGCCTATCTGAACGTAGAACAGTCCCAGCATGTCGCCGTCGGGCGTGAGCACGGAGGGTTCCTGGTCGTCTTCGAGGGCGATGAGGCGCACCCGCGCGGTGCCTTTGCCAAGCATGCCCAGATCCTTGGCGGCGGCGCGGGAAAGGTCGATGACGCGGCTGTCAACGAAGGGGCCTCGATCATTGACGCGCACTTCGGTCATTCTGCCGTTTTCAAGATTGATCACGCGAAGGCGCGTGCCGAAGGGCAACAGCTTGTGCGCGGCGGTCATGGCGTTTTGATTGTATCGCTCGCCGTTGGAGGTTTTTTTGCCGTGAAAGCCCGGTCCGTACCAGGAGGCCACGCCGGTTTCCACGAAGTCCCGCGCGGACTTCAGCGGATAATAGGTTTTGCCGCGCACCGTATAGGCGCTGGTGCCGCGGTAGCGGCCGTTCTGATATCCGACGTTGCGGGTGGAGCAGCCGCCGGCGAGGATCGCCATGATGAGGAGACAGAAAAGCGCGAAAAGCGGACGTGGCGTGCTGGACATTGGAATATCTGCCTGAAGCGAAAGGAAGCCCGGAGTGCGGCGCGGAGGGCGTTCGCCATCGGGCCGGATGGAGTCATCATGATGTATGCGTGGGTATTTGTCCAGCGGGCGTTTTGGCGCCGACCGTTTGACGCGTGATAACGCGGAACGGGCCCCTTTCCCGGCAAAATATGGTGAAAAGGGGAAAATGACCATTTGCCAAACACAAAGGCATGACTTATCTTCTGCCTTGTTCCAACGATTTTTTCTGGAGATACCCATGATCGAGTTCCTGATCGGCAAAATATTCGGCACCCGCAATGAACGTTATCTTCGTTCTCTGCGTCCCAAGTTGAGAAAATGCAACGCGCTCGAACCGCAGATGAAGGCTCTTTCCGATGAGGAAATCCCCGCCAAGCTGGCGGAATATCGCGATCAGGTGCAGAACGGCGGCCGTTCGCTGGATGACGTGCTGCCGGAAGTGTTCGCGCTGGTGCGCGAGGCGTCGTCCCGCGTTATGGGCATGCGCCATTACGACGTGCAGTTGGTGGGCGGCATGGTTCTGCACGCGGGCAAGATTGCGGAAATGAAGACCGGCGAAGGCAAGACTCTTGTGGCCACGCTGCCCGTGGTGCTCAACGCGCTTTCCGGAAAGGGCGTTCATGTGGTGACCGTGAACGACTACCTCGCCCGACGCGACGCGGAATGGATGGGCCGCCTGTACAACTTCCTCGGTCTTTCCGTGGGCGTCATCGTGCAGGGACTGAACGACGATGAACGCAAGGCCGCCTACGCCTGCGACATCACCTACGGCACCAACAACGAATTCGGCTTCGACTATCTGCGCGACAACATGAAATTTTATGCCGAGCAGCTGGTGCAGCGCGGTCATAATTTCGCCATCGTGGACGAAGTGGACTCCATTCTTATCGACGAAGCCCGCACTCCGCTCATCATTTCCGGCGCGAGCGACGAATCCACCGAACTGTACCAGGCCATGGACGCCGTGGTGCGCCAGCTCAAGGCCGAAGAGGACTACACGCTGGACGAAAAGTCCAAGACGGCCATGCTGACCGACGCCGGCGTGGCGAAATGCGAAAAAATACTCGGCATTGAGAATCTTTTCGATCCGGGCAGCATTGCTTATCAGCATCATATTCTTCAGTCGCTCAAGGCGCATCACTGCTTCAATCGCGATGTGGATTACATTGTGAGCGATGAAGGCAAGGTGGTCATCGTTGACGAATTTACGGGCCGTCTCATGCCCGGACGCCGTTTCAGCGACGGCCTGCATCAGGCTCTGGAAGCCAAGGAAGGCGTGAAGGTGGAGGCGGAGAACCAGACGCTCGCCAGCATCACCTTCCAGAACTATTTCCGCATGTACGACAAACTGGCGGGCATGACCGGCACGGCGCAGACCGAAGCCGTGGAATTTGACCAGATCTATCATCTGGAAACCATCACCATCCCCACCAACAAGCCCATGATCCGCAAGGATCTGCCGGATCTTATCTTCCGCACGCAGCGGGAAAAGTATCAGGCCATCATTGAGTCCATCAAGGAGCTGTACAAGACCGGTCAGCCTGTGCTCGTGGGCACCATCTCCATTGAGACGTCCGAGCTTTTGTCCTCCATGCTCAAGAAGGAGGGCGTGCCGCACAGCGTGCTGAACGCCAAGCATCATGCCGAGGAAGCCGCCATTGTGGCGCAGGCCGGTCAGAAGGGGCATGTGACCATCGCCACCAACATGGCCGGTCGAGGCACCGATATCGTGCTCGGAGAAGGCGTCAAGGAGCTGGGCGGTCTGCACATTCTCGGCACGGAACGCCACGAAAGCCGCCGCATCGACAATCAGCTGCGCGGCCGTTCCGGCCGTCAGGGCGATCCTGGTTCTTCCCGTTTCTATTTGTCGCTGGAAGACAACCTCATGCGCATTTTCGGTTCGGAGCGCATTTCCGGCCTCATGGAAAAGCTGGGCATGAAGGAAGGCGAACCCATTGAAAACCGCATGGTTTCCAAGGCCATCGAAAACGCGCAGAAGCGCGTGGAAGGCCACAACTTTGAAATCCGCAAGACGCTGCTCGACTACGACAACGTCATGAACCAGCAGCGTGAGGTCATCTACACGTTGCGGCGCGATCTCATGCAGTTGCCCGATGTGGAAGGCGTGCTTTTCGATTTCGTGGACGAAGTGCTCGACAATATCTACGCGCCTGTGGAAGCCCATAAGGAAGCCCCTGACGCGCAGATGTGCGCAGAGGTCAACAGTCGTCTTCTGGAAACGCTCAACATCGCGCGCGCCATGCCCGAGATGACCATGAGCGCCATTCCTTCCCGCGAGCAGACGCGCGAGGCCGTGAAAAAGATCTTCCAGGAACTTCGCGAAGAAGCCGGCCCCGTGTACAACGACATTCTGCGGTATTTCCTGCTGGAGTCGCTGGATCGCTGCTGGAAGGATCATCTGCGCGCCATGGATTACCTGCGTGAAGGCATCGGTCTGCGCGGCTACGCGCAGCGGGATCCGAAGCGCGAATATCAGAGCGAAGGCCTTTCCATGTTCAAGGAAATGCTGTTCCGCATCCATGAGGGCGCGCTGACGTCTCTGACCCACGTTCGCATGAAGCGAGTGGAGCCTGAGGAAAATCCGGAAGGCGGAGAGCCGGAAGCCGAGAGCGCGAACGCACAGCCTGAAGAAGCGCAGCCTGTGGAAAGCGGAACGGAGAACGTTCCCGCCGAAGAAGCCGTCGAGCCGGAACAGAAGCCGGCCGAACCGGAAGCTCCCGCGGCTCAGCCCGAGCAACCCAAGGCGGAACCCACGCTGAATTTGCGTCATAAGACCGATCCCGCCGCCATGGGCGACGGCGGAGCTTCCGCAAAACAGGAAGAGCGTCACGTCTATAACGGCGTGAAGGTGGGGCGGAACGATCCGTGTCCGTGCGGCAGCGGCAAAAAGTTTAAGAAGTGCTGCGGAAGAAATCTGTAGCGACAACGAATCCCTATGGAGCCTTGCGTTCCGTGGGGATTTTTTTTGCTGCGCGTTCCGCGCTTGAGTGAAGCGACTTTGCCCAGCGGGCGGGGAAGACGGGCGCAGGATGACGCGGTTGGAACGCGACAAGGTTTGGTGGAGAGCGTCGTTTCGCGTTGCGTTCGGAACGCTCGGAAGACGTCAGGTGAAGAGGGGAGAAAGCATGATACGCAAGGCGAACGTTCGCGACATTGACGCGGTGGAACGTCATTATGACGAATTGCTGGCCTTTGAGGCGGAATACGGAACCCGCACCAACTGGAAGCCCGGCGTGTATCCTACCCGACGCGTGGCGGAAGGCGGCGTGGAGGACGGTTCTCTGTTCGTCATGGAGGAGAATGGGGAGCTGCGCGCCAGCATGTTGCTCAATCACGTTCAGCTGGAATCGTACGCTGTCATTCCCTGGGCGTACGAGGCGGAGCCGGAACGGGTGCTGGTCATTCACACGCTTTGCGTGCCGCCGTCGCAGGCAGGAAGGGGCGTGGGCTCGCGCATGGTGCGCTTCGCTCTGGAGGAGGCGTCGCGCCGCGGCTGCGAGACGCTGCGTCTCGATACTTGGGAGCATAACGAACCGGCCGCGAAGCTTTACGGACGGCTGGGGTTCCGCTACGCCGGAAAAACGGCGGTGCTGTTCGCCGGGGCCATTGCCGAGAATTTGATTTTCTTTGAAAAGCGCGTCGATCGCGCGTCGGACGGGAGCGCGTAAACATTCCCGGCGACGCCTCGCTGCGGAAGACGCGGAGCCGGTCGGCTCTAGGTCGGCGGGGCGCGTTGAGGGAACGTCGATGGGCGTTTTCGTCGAGGTCGACATTTTTTGAAAAGAGAAAAGCCATCGGAATGTTTATCCCGATGGCTTTTTATCTGAGCGTGCCGGTGAGGCGCGGCTGTCCGCGCCTCAGGAAACGCTGCTCCGCAGTCGTTCCGTTACTTTTTCTTGGACTGCTTCACCGCCGCGGCGATGAAGTCCTTGAAGAGAGGATGCGCGTGCATGGGACGGGACTTGAATTCCGGATGGAACTGGCAGCCCACGAACCAGGGATGATCGGGCAGCTCCACGATTTCCACGAGCGTGCCGTCGGGAGACGTGCCGCTGAACACCATGCCGTGCTGGCTGAGAGTTTCGCGGAAGGCGTTGTTGAATTCGTAGCGGTGACGGTGGCGTTCGGAGATGTTTTCCTGCTTGTAGGCTTCGGCGGCCTTGGTGCCGGGAAGCAGTGTGCAGGGATAGGCGCCGAGGCGCAGGGTGCCGCCCTTGTTGCTGGCTTCATCGCGCACTTCCACGGCGTTCTTGCGGAAGTCGTACCATTCGGTCATGAGGTAAATGACCTTTTCGTCGGTGAGCGGGTCGAACTCTTCGGAGTTGGCCTTGGAGAGACCGGCCACGTGGCGGGAGAATTCAATGACCGCGCACTGCATGCCGAGGCAGATGCCGAAGAAGGGAATTTTGTTTTCGCGGGCGTAGCGGATGGCTTCGATTTTGCCTTCCACGCCGCGATAGCCGAAGCCGCCGGGAACGAGTATGCCGTCGCATCCCTTGAAGGTGGCCGCCGCGTTGTCGGCGTTGACTTCTTCGGAATTGACGTACTTCAGATTGACGGAAACATGATTGGCCACGCCGGCGTGAACGAGGGCTTCGTGCAGGCTCTTGTAGGCTTCCTTGAGATCGACGTACTTGCCCACGATGGCGATGGTGACTTTGCTTTTGGCGGCTTCGTCGAAGTCCTGCATGAGCTTGATCCAACCGGAAAGGTCGGCGTTGCGGGCGGGCAGGCGCAGCATGATGGCCACTTTCTGGTCGAAGCCTTCCTCATAGAATTTGAGCGGCACGCCGTACACGTTTTTCACGTCCACGGAGGTGAACACGGCGTCTTCGTCCACGTTGCAGAACAGGGCGATTTTCTTTTTCAGTTCGGCGGGAATGGTCTGTTCGCAGCGGCAGAGAATGATGTCGGGCTGAATGCCGATGGAGAGCAGTTCCTTCACGCTGTGCTGCGTGGGTTTGGTCTTGTATTCCCCGGCGGCGTGCAGATAGGGCACGAGGGTGAGGTGAATGTTCAGGCAGTTGTTGCGGCCGATGTCGGAGCGGAGCTGGCGGATGGCTTCGAGGAAGGGCAGACCTTCGATGTCGCCCACGGTGCCGCCGATTTCGATGATGGCCACGTCGGGAGCGTGATCGCCTTCGGTGAGACTCAGGATGGTGCGCTTGATTTCATCGGTGATGTGGGGAATCACCTGCACGGTGCCGCCGAGGTAGTCGCCGCGGCGTTCCTTATTGATGACGTTGTAGTAGATGCGGCCGGAGGTGGTGTTGTTGTTCTGGGAGAGGGAAACGTCGAGATAGCGTTCGTAGTGACCGAGATCGAGGTCGGTTTCCGCGCCGTCGTCGGTCACGTAGACTTCGCCGTGCTGGAAGGGGTTCATGGTGCCGGGGTCGACGTTGATGTAGGGGTCGAGCTTCTGGATGGTCACGGAAAGACCTCTCGCCTTCAGCAGAGCGCCCAGAGAAGCCGAGGCCAGTCCTTTTCCGAGAGAGGAAAGCACGCCGCCGGTAACAAAAATGAACTTTGTTTTCATGAATGAGCCCTTCTATGAAAATGATAGGAAGTTTAAAATAATAAACGCACCCTCCGGCTCGTTTTCAGCGGAAAGGCACCCCTGATGACGCATTGCGCTCTTGTCCCTTATACTTGATCCCCACGTCGAAAGAAAGCACTAAATTATGCCTTCGAAAAATTTTTCCCCTGGCCAGGCGAGGACGCGTTCGCGCCGGAGGAACGTCGCGTTTTGCCGAGCCGGGCGTCGGCGGCGGGGAGCGGCATGGTCGCGCATTACCGCGCCGCGTTTTCTTCCCAGCGTTTTCGGCTTCTGTCGATTTTCTTTTTCACGCCGGCCCAGGTTTTTCCCTTCAGGAAAGAGCGGGGAAACGCTTCCTGCATGGCGAGCAGGACGTCCGTCGTGACGGTGAACGAAAGTTCGTCCACGCCCATAAAAGGACGGCAGGAAGGATCGGCTCCTCCGATGACGGCTTTTTTCAGTCCTCTGCGGCGATACGTGAGTGGCCAGGCGAAAATATTGGCGCAGCCGGAACCGAACGGCATGGCCACGGCGTCGTGATCGTCCAGGGCGAAGCCGGCGAGCATGGCGAGTCCGGTGAGCGTTTCTCCCCGGCAGTGAAAGACGGCGAGAAGCGGTTCTTCTCCCTCGCGGAAGAGGGAAAGCGGTTTTGCCGCGCAGAACGGCGCGGGCGCGGGACGGACGTCGAGGTCTTTCAAAAAACGGCGCATGGAGTCCGGGGCGGGAAGATAGCGTTCTCCTTCCTGTCCCTGCCAGCCCGTGGTCACGAAATGGACGATGCGTTCCGGCGCGGGCAGCGCGTAGCCGAGATAGACCCATCCGCCCATGCAGCCGACGACGTCGGCGGAAAAATGAACGCTTGTTTTTTTGGCGCGCGCCATGCGCAGGTAGTTGACGATACAGGCGTGTCCCGAGTCCGGAGCGGGAGTGAGGGACGTATCCGGCGCGTTTTCGGCATAAGTGACGCCCAGCGGTTCTTCGCAGCCGAGCAGGTCGAACATGTCCTGAAGGCGTTTGTGGTCAAGCATGTCGGCTCCCTGTGACAAGATACGCGGAATGATAAAGCGTACAGAAGAGAAGGAGCGGTGTCAATGCGGCGCGAACGCGGCTGAACCGTTGGAGACGCTTGGAGCGGAGAGGGAAGCGATGCCTGGGAAGGGGAGGGAGAGAAGAAAAGGAGAGAAAAGGCGGAAAGCGTTTTTGAGGGAAAGGCGGGGAGAAAGGGGAAATGCGGACGCTTCCTTTCCCCCGCCCCGCTTCTATTCTTCCATGGGGAAGTCCACGCGGATCTTGAACAGTTTTTCCGCGGGCAGATTCATGACGGGCACGCCCGTGCGCTCTTCGATGCCCTTGATGGTGGCGCACACGTCGTCCCAGGAGGGGCCGATGAGCGTGAACCAGACGTTGAATTCATGGTTGCGCAAGTAGTTGTGCGTCACGCCGGGCAGGGCGTTGACGTCGGCTATGAAGGCGTCCAGCCTGTCTTCGGGCACATGAGCCCCGCACAGCGTGGAGCGGAAGCCCAGCTTGGTGGACTGGAAATTGGCGCCCAGCCGGCGGATGATCTTTTTTTCCTTCATGGCTTTCACGCGGGCGAGAACTTCTTCTTCGGCAATGCCGAGTCGTTCGCCCAGAGCGGCGTAGGGTCGGGGAACCAGCGGAAAGTCCGTCTGGATGATGTCCAGCAGTTTTCTGTCGATGGCGTCCAGGTTTTCGATCTGAGACATGCCGTTCTCCTTGGGGCGCGGCCGCGCCGCGGGATGGCCGGAGAGTTTCCGGAAGATGGGGAGCCCGTCCCGCGCCATGCGGAACGGGCTCCGGAACGCGAATCTCGCGTGAGGATCGGAGTTATTTGGCGGCCTTCGGCGTATACAGGCACAGGGGTTCCTGGGCCATGGGGTCGTCGGTCATGCTGTAGGCGCGGGCACGGCATCCGCCGCACACCTTGTGGTATTCGCACACGCCGCATTTGCCCTTGTACGCGCTCTGGTCGCGGAACTTGAGGAACCACGGAGTCTTTTTCCAGAGTTCGGGGAAGGGCGTGTCGCGCACGTTGCCGCAATCCAGCGTGAGGTAGCCGCACGGCTGGAGCTGTCCGGTATGACTGATGAAGCAGAAGCCCGTGCCGCCGAGGCAACCGCGGGTCATGGCGTCCATGCCGAAGTTTTCCATGTTCACGGAGACCCCTTCCTCATGGGCGCGCTGGCGCATGATGCGGTAATAGTGCGGCGCGCAGGTGGCCTTGAGATGCATGGAGGTCGTTTTGCGGAAGTCATAGAACCAGTGAAGGACTTCTTCGTACTCCTCGGCGGAGATGACCTCTTCCTGAATCTCGGCGGCCCTGCCCATGGGCACCAGGAGGAAGATGTGCCAGGCCACGGCGCCGATGCTCTCGCACAGATGGAAGATGTCCCTGAACGAGTGCAGGTTGCTCTTCGTGACCGTGGTGTTGATCTGGAATTCCACGCCTTCGGCCTTGAGGTATTCAATGCCGCGCATGGAAGCGTCGAACGCGCCGGGCACGCCGCGGAAGGCGTCGTGGCTGGCGGCGTCGGCTCCGTCGATGGAAATGGAACAACGCTGGAAGCCGGCTTCCCTGATTTTGCGGGCGTTTTCCGGCGTGATGAGCGTGCCGTTGGGCGACATGACGCAGCGCAGTCCCTTGTCGCGGGCGTAGGCGGCCAGTTCATACACGTCGGGGCGCATCATGGGATCGCCGCCGGTGAAGATGATGATGGGGTCGCCCACCTCGGGGAAGGTGTCGATGAGAGCCTTGGCTTCCGCCGTGGAGAGTTCTCCCGGATAGGGTTCGGGATGGGCCTCGGCGCGGCAGTGCTTGCAGGCCAGGTTGCAGGAACGCGTCACTTCCCAGGCGATGAGGCGGCACTTGGGGGAACCGTCGGGCAGAAAGCGAGGTTTGCCTGTGGCGGGATGACCGCCGGGGGGTCCGTCGGGGATGCGGCCCATGGGATGGCCTCCGGGATGGCAGGCCCCCAGCGAGGACATGGCGGAGTCGTGGCCGTTCATCAGCGAATCCAGCCTTCGCGGAGAGCCTCCACGGCGAAGTAGGTGATGATCATCTTCGAGCCGGAACGCTTGAGGCCGAGGAGAGATTCCATGATGACGGCCTTGCGGTCGATCCAGCCGTTCTGGGCGGCGGCGCAGATAAGAGAGTATTCGCCGCTCACCTGATAGGAGACCAGCGGAACGTCGAAGCTGTCGTGCATGAGGCGGATGATGTCCTGATAGGGGCCGGCGGGCTTGACGATGAACATGTCCGCGCCTTCGTCAATGTCGGCCTGCATTTCGCGCAGAGCTTCCTGGGCGTTGCCGGGATCCATCTGATAGGTGCGGCGGTCGCCGAAATGAGGCGTGGATTCCGCGGCGTCGCGGAAGGGACCGTAGTAGGCGGAAGCGTACTTCACGGCGTAGGACATGATGGGAGTTTCTTCGAATCCGGCTTTGTCCAGAGCGGTGCGCAGGGCGAGCACTCGGCCGTCCATCATGTCGGAAGGCGCGATGATGTCGGCGCCGGCCTCGGCCTGAGAAACCGCGGTCTTGGCCAGCAGATCCAGGGTCTGGTCATTGAGGACGTGGCCGGTTTTGTCGCCGTCGGCGATGATGCCGCAATGGCCGTGGGAGGTGTACTCGCAGAGGCACAGATCGGTGACCACGATGAGATCGGGCCAGTGCTTTTTTATCATGCGCGTGGCGCGCTGCACGATGCCGTCCTTGGCGTACGCGCCGGAACCCACGGGGTCCTTGGACGCGGGAATGCCGAAAAGCAGCACGGCGCGCAGGCCGAGCTTCACGGCTTCGCCGATTTCCTTTTCCAGTTCAGCCAGAGAAAGCTGATACTGGCCGGGCATGGAGGCGATGGGCTGACGGAAGGATTCGTCGGGCGTGTCCACCACGAAGTAGGGCATGATGAGATCGGCGGAAGACAGAGAGGTTTCGCGAACCATGTCGCGAAGGGCGGGGGTGCGGCGCAGACGGCGGCCGCGATGGAAGGAAAGTTCGGTCATGTCAATATCCTTTGCGCCCCAGGAGGCGCGTCGACGGTCTATGAAAACGTGAAGGAAGATAACACCGCCCACGGACTTTGAAAAGGGCCGTAGTCACGTTTCGCGCGGCGGGAAAAGACGGACTTCCCGAAGCGGGCTTTCAGAGCTGGAAGAGAAAAACCATGACGGGCATGGAAATCACGCACAGCAGCGTGGAAACGACGTTGATGAGACTCGCGTATTCGCCGTTGTGCCCGTAGAGATGGGACATCTGCGTGACGGTGGAGGCGCAGGGCGCGGCCGCGGCGAGAAAGCTGATGAGAAGAATGGTGTTTCCGTCCCTGGTCCACGAGGCGAGTCCGCTGAAACGGAACAGCAGCAGCGTGGCCAGAGGCAGGGCCAGCAGGCGCAGCGCGACGATGAGGGGCAGCTTTTTGTAAAACTGAACGCGCCGCAGACTCATGGAGCCTATGAGCATGCCCGTGACTATCATGCACAGGGGGCCTATCATGCTTCCCACGGCGTGAACGGCGAGCCGGGGCACTTCGGGAAAGTGCAGACCGGACACAAAAAGCAGCGCGCCCGCGAACATGGCGAGAATGTTGACATTAAGCAGAATGTTCCGCAGGTGAATCTGCCCGTTTTTCTTCAGCAGCGTGTAGCAGTGCGTCCAGAACAGGGCCGTTTGGCCGATGAGAAAGCCGCTGGTGTAAATGACCCATTCCGGGCCGAACACATAGGTCACGATGGGAATGATGAGATTGCCGCCGTTGGAATAGATGGCGGAGGCCTGTTCCACGGGATCCAGCTTGAGGGGGCGTCGCACGAGCGCGATCAGCGCGATGGCCAGAGACTGGGAAAGCGCGGCCGCCGCAAGAGAGAGAAAAAGACCGTGCAGCTTTTCCGCGGAAAATTCCACCTGAAAGGCGTCGAGCATCATGCAGGGGCCGACGATGTACAGAGCCACGGCGGCGAGAGGCGCGCTGTCCTCGGCTTTGAGCAGGCGCAGCCGCACCACGGCGTACCCCATGAGCACCATGAGAAGCATGGCCGCTATCTGCTTACCGAGAAGAAGGGAAATGATCATGGGAGAGCTCTTAATAAAATATAATAATTAATATCGATAACTAACTAAATGCTACTTTTTGCGATAGTATGATTTGTATATGTTGGCCATGTAGGTTCGTATGAGTCAATGGCTTGATTTCCCCACATTGTCCAATTTGGACGATCTCCACGAGCAAAAAGTTCAAGATATGGTCCTATACTACAAGATTCAATAATATCATATGTTTCATCTGGCTTACGTGAATGTTCACGTTTCATACTACGAATAATATTTACTTGGCGTCTTCCGGCTTGTTCTGTACGATTATTTGTTCCTCTAACACCAAAAAGTAAAATTTCGGTAACATTTCTAAAGTAGAAGCCAACACCTCTTCCATCTGGAAAACCATCTTTTCTAACTTTTTCCCAAATAATATTAGTTTTATATTTAAACCCCCAAGCGGCCATTACTTCAAGACCTTCCGGTAAAAGAGCATTTGGAACCCATAAGTAAAGATGACTTTTTTCTGCTGTAATTGATGTTATCGGTAATTGCTTAATTTCTGAAAGTGTCATTGTTGAATACCTATTTAAACGCTTATGTTCAGGTGCTACTTTTCCTGTCCTATTTTGAAACTGCCAAGGAGGATCTGCAAGAATAGTTCTATATTTTTTTTTGCCACAACACCTTAAAAGATCTTCAATTGTGCTTTTTAGATTCGTAGATGTGTTCATGTCAAAATTCCAAATCTGTTATACATGCTGGTTTTATGCCAATAGCTAATAGTGGACAACCACCGTGTCGACGCGATTCGAGTCTTGGTTTTAATTTTCCCATCCATGTTGTACTTGCACCGTATTTACTTATAACTCCAAGCTTTTTAAATACAGGATTAAGTTGTTCACTTCTTGTAATAATAATTCCAACACTGATTATATCACACTCATAATATGTTCTCATTGCAAATAGATCACGATCAAACGTTTGATCTTTGCTATTCCATTCTATATCAAGTGCAACTCTTCCTTTTATAAAATCTATATTATGTCCATCTATATAGTTTTTTATGAGCTTTTGGTCATTAGATTCTTCTGAAAAAATGCCACTTTTGGTATTATTTTTTCGAGGATAGAATTTTATTAAAAGATCACCAGTAATTTTTATTTCCTTCCAACCAAGAGGATTAAGTTGATTAGAAAATTTAGGAGGAATTGGAGATTCATTGCCGCCGCTTTGGCAAATTTCATTTTTATTAATAGAAAAATTTTTTAAACTTGATAATATTTCATTCCATTCAGATAAAAAAGTTACAGATAAAATTTCGATTGCATGATTATAATTTAAAAATTCAAATTTTTTTGATATATCATTAGGAATAAATTCCATCGGATTAAACATTAGTCCTCCTAAATAATTATTTGCCAGAATTATTTATAAAAAATAAGAGTTCCGTAAGACAAAGCAGTCTTACGGAACAATGTTGGTTTACTTGATGCCTATTTCTTCGTCGGTGAGGTAGCAGGCCGGATCTTCGGCCCATTCGTCGCCGTAATAGGCTTCGGCCCGGGAGCGGAAGTTGCCGCCGCAGATATTGAGGAAGCGGCACTTGGCGCAGCGGCCCTTGACGTAGGGTTTCTTGTCCTTGAGCTTGTGCAGCAGTTCAATGTTCGGATCGTCCCAGATTTCAGAGAAGGGGCGTTCGAGCACGTTGCCGAACACATGGTGGCGCCAGAACTGGTCGGCGGAAACGTCGCCGTTCCAGGAAATGCAGCCTATGCCGCGGCCGGAGCTGTTGCCCTCGTTGAACTGAAGCAGCTGAAACACTTCTTCGGCGCGTTTGGGATCTTCCTTGAGAAGGCGCATCCACACATAGGGACCGTCGGCGTGGTTGTCCACGGTGAGCACTTCCTTGGGCGTGCCCGCGTCGAAGCATTCGCGGGTCTTGTCCATGATGAGGTCCACGACGGCGCGGGTTTCCTGATGGTTCAGATCTTCATTGATGAGTTCGGTGCCGCGACCGGAGTACACCAGATGGTAGAAGCACACGCGGGGAATGTCGCGTTCGCGCAGAATGTCGAATATCTTGGGGATTTCCACGGCGTTGCGCTTGTTGATGGTGAAGCGCAACCCTACCTTGATGCCTTCTTCGCGGCAGTAGTCGAGGCCTTCGAGGGCGCGTCGGAAGGCTCCCTTCACGCCGCGGAAGTGGTCGTGCACGTCTTCGCCGCCGTCGAGGGAAACGCCCACGTAGGAGAGGCCGACTTCCTTGAGCTGGCGGGCCATGGCGCGATCAATGAGCGTGCCGTTGGTGGAGATGACCGCGCGCATGCCCTTGGCGGTGGCGTAACTGGCCAGTTCGGGCATGTCCTTGCGGATGGTGGGTTCGCCGCCGGAAAAGAGCATGACCGGCGCGCCATAGGCGGCAAGATCGTCGATCATGACCTTGGCCTGCTGCGTGGAAATGGGGTCGACGCCTTTGTCGGTTTCGGCCTGGGCGTAGCAGTGCACGCATTTGAGGTTGCAGCGGCGCGTCATGTTCCAGACGACGACCGGCTTCTTGTCGGCGGAGAACTGGAGAAGATGGGAGGGAAGCTTGCCGGACTGGCGACCGTAGCGCAGCGCGTCGGACGGTTCCACCTGTCCGCAGTAAAGCTTGGAAATACCGATCATGAAAGATCCTCACTGGGCGTTGTATGGAAAGGCGGGGCGTGTCGTTTCGCTCCGCCGCCATGTTTGAAACAAAGGAACGCTCCGTCGCCTTCCGGCGACAGACCGGGCCACATCATAGCCGCACAGGCTTCGGGAATCAAGTGACGCCGTCATCCGTGCGCGCGTCTTTTCGAAAATGGACGCCTCAATCCAGAACGCCGCCCGCCAGAACGAAGCCGTCGTCATCGTACACGGCGGCGATCTGGCCCGGCGCGGGAGGTTGCTGCGGCGTCGCGAACGCGACGGTCATGCGGCCTTCCGAGACCTCGACGCCGGCCGGAACCGGAGCCTGGTGATAGCGGACGCGCACAAAAACGTTTTTCGGCCACAGCGCTGGGTCGACCATGAGGTTCAGCTCCGAGGCGGAACAGGAAGACACGGGCAGCTTGTCCTTGGGCCCGACCACGAGCGTGTTGGATTCCCGTCGTCTTTCCAGGGCGTAGAGAGGTTCTTTCCAGGGGATGCCGAGTCCCCGGCGCTGACCTTCGGTATAACGCCACAGGCCGTTGTGCCTGGCTATGACCCTGTTTTCTCCGGCCAGAAGCACGGGGCCGGGGCCGGGCAGACGCAGACCTTCGCGCCGCCGCTCTTCCAGCCATGCGTAGTGATCGTCGCCGGGAATGAAGCAGATTTCCTGACTTTCGGCGGGCAGAGGAGGGGTCAGGCCGCGGGCGGAGAGCCAGGCGCGGATATCGGATTTTTTCCATTCGGCGAGCGGGAACAGACAGCGACGAAGGCGGTCTATGGGCACCAGCGCAAGGAAATAGCTCTGATCCTTTCTTCCGTCGCAGCCGGCGCGGAGCGACGGACCATAGATCGGATGCGTCGCCAGAGCCGCGTAATGGCCCGTGGCGTACGCGTCGCCCCAGTCCATGGCGCGATCGAAGAGCAGACCGAACTTCATGGCGCGGTTGCACAGCGCGCAGGGGTTGGGCGTGCGCGCTTCGGCGTGAGCCAGCGCGAAAGGCTCCATGACCTGGCGGCGGAACGCTTCGGAGAGATCGACGACGTGCAGAGGAACGCCGAGGGCGCGGCAGAGGGGTTCCATGGCCGGAACGGGGTCGTTTCCGGCGTGTTCCGCCAGAAATCGCGCGTGCAGGGCCGTCACCTGATGACCGTTTTCCTTAAGAAAAAGCAGGGCGAAGAGGCTGTCGGCGCCGCCGCTTATGGCAACTGTGATGTTCATGGGGAAAGTGTGCCATCGAGAGCCGGAGAGGGCAAGGGCGTTTTGCCGCGCCCGACGCGGACGGGCCGTTCCCGTTGCCAATCCTGGCGGAACATCTTATTATGGAAACGTTCCGACTGAGAGATCGTTCGGCAAAACCTGAAAAACGAGGTGTCCCCATGAAACATATGCTTGTCTGCGCGATGCTGGCCGTTTCCGTGTTTCTCGGAGGATGCGCCGGCTCCGAAGTGTACCGTGGGCTGGACGCGTCCAACGGGGCGTTCGTTTCCACCTATTCTCCCTCGGTGAGCGTGCAGCCCGCCGAAGGATACGAAAACGTGCTTTCCGGTTACACGCTCTGCCGCGTGCCTTTCGAAAACGGTTTCGCCAATTCCGTTTCCACGAGCGTATGGTTCTCCCTGTACAAGAGCGAAGGATCGCAGCTGGTGGCCATGTTGGCGGAATGTCCCATCGACCTGATATGGGAACTGAGTCCCGTCGCCGTGGATTACCGTCTTCTGAAGGTGTATTATGAAAGCAACGGCGTCAATCCCAATGACGCCACCGTGCATGTTTATGTGCGTCCCGTCAACATGGATCCGTGGACGCCGCTCTACATTAAGGCGGGAAAGGCCGAATGGCAGGGAAACACGCTCGTGGCGCGCTATGAGTGGACGAGTTCCACGGAAAAAGAAAAGCTCGTCGTGGAGTATCGCGAACCCGCTCCTCAGCTTCTTGAGGGCATGAGTCCCAAGATGACCGATCTGTCGGCGTTTATCGAGCGTTCAAGAAAGGCGTTTGCGCTGGACAGCCTGCGCTCGCCGGTTTCTCCCGTGCAGCGCGTGAACGTTCTCGTGCCCGACATAACGCTCGCTCCCGTGGTGGGCGCGGTGAGCGGCAAGCAGATGCTTCTGTTCTAGCGCGTTTTTTGCGAAAGCCGCGTTCCGTCGCGCGGAACCTTCTTTGACGAGCGGTGAGCCGTCTTTCTGCCGGGGCCCGATTCAGGGCTTGACAGGAAGACGGCTCCCTAGTAAATATGACAGTTCACCTTGTTCGCCGTATGGTTTTCCCGGCAGGAAGTCGGGAGCGGCGGACCTCTGACCGTAAGGAGATATCCTACATGCGCAAAATGGAAACCCTGCTGCTCCTTTCTCCGGAGCTGTCTGTGGAAGAGCGCGAAACCATCCTGAAGACCATGGATGAAGTCATCGCCCGCGAAGGCGGCAAGATGCTTCTCGTGGATCAGTGGGGCATGCGCGACCTGGCCTATCCTGTCCGTAAGCAGATGCGCGGCTTCTATGTCCGCCTCGAATACGCCGCTCCTTCTCAGCTCGTCGCTGAACTGGAACGCATCATCCGCATCACTGACGGCGTGTTCAAGTTCATGACCGTCAAGCTGGCCGATTCCGTCGAAACCACCGAGGAGGTTGCGTAATGGCTTTCCGTAAGAAGTTTGCTCCTCGTCGCAAGTTCTGCCGCTTCTGCGCCGACGCCGAACTGGCTCTCGATTACAAGCGTCCCGACATCCTCCGCGATTTCATCACCGAACGCGGCAAGATCGTCGCCCGCCGCATCACCGGCACCTGCGCCAAGCATCAGCGCGCCCTCACCACCGAGATCAAGCGCGCCCGCCAGATGGCCCTGCTGTTCTACACTTCCGCTCATTCCAGCGAAATCAAGAAGAAGACCAACATCTAACGGCATAGGAGAGCAAAATGAAAGTTATTCTTCGTGCCGACGTTGAAAAGCTCGGTCACCTTGGCGATATCGTCAATGTCAAGCCCGGCTACGGCCGCAACTATCTGCTTCCTCAGCAGCTTGCCAGCCTGGCCACTCCCGCCAACATTCGCGTGTTCGAACTTGAACGCAAGAAGCTCCAGGCTCGTATGGACGCCCTGCGCGCCGCCGCCGCCGACCTCGCTTCCAAGCTTGAAGGCGTGGTGGTGACCATCGCCATGCGCGTCGGCGAAAACGACAAGCTGTACGGCTCCGTCACGCCCGCCATGATCGGCGACGCTCTCGCCGCCATGGGCATTGAAGTGGATCGTCATCGTCTGCTTCTCGACGGCGCCATCCGCACTCTGGGCGAACACAACGTGCGCGCCCGTCTGCATGCCGACGTGGTTCCTTCCTTCACCGTGAAGATCGTGTCTGAAGAAAAGCACATCGCTGAAGAAGAAGCCCCCGTGGAAGCTCCCGCCGCCGAAGCGGAAGCTCCCGCTGAAAATGCCTAATCAGCTTCCCCGGAAGCCTGACGAGTCATGGACAGCCCGGATACCGTCATGAATGAAGCCGCCGCTCCCTCGCGGAGCGGCGGCTCTCGTCGTTCTTCCCGCGGGGAAGGCGATCTCTCCGAACGCGCCCGCGACGACCTTCTGCGTCGCGTTCCGCCGCATAACGAAGAGGCCGAACAGGCCGTGCTGAGCGGCGTGTTTCTTCGTCCCGATCTTCTGCAGGAAATCATCGACCAGCTTCGGGACACCGATTTTTACATTCCCGCCCACCGCGTCATATTCGGAGCGTTCATGGCGTTGTTCGAACAGAACACGCCCGTGGACGAAGTGACGGTGTTCGACTGGCTGGTCAGCCATTCCCAGCTGGAAGCCGCGGGCGGCGCGGCGTATCTCGGCGATCTGTCCCGGGCCGTGGTGAGCGGCGCCAACGCCGTGCACTGGGCCAAAATCGTGCGCGATAAGGCCATGCAGCGCGCGCTTATCGACACTTCCGCGCAGATCATCAGCAACTGCTATGACGCCTCCAAGGACGTGCCCACGCTTCTGGACGAGTCGGAACGCGCCATATTTTCCATTTCCGAACGCGCCAACAGCAAAACGTTCAGCAGCAGCAGCGAGCTGGTGCGTTCCGTGTTCGATGAGCTGCTCGCCCGCTACAACAACAAGAGCGTGACCACAGGCGTTCCCACGGGCTACATGCAGCTCGACAAGATGACGGCCGGCCTTCAGCCTACCGATCTGATCATTCTTGCCGCCCGTCCTTCCATGGGCAAGACGGCTTTCGCCCTCAACGTGGCCATGCGCGCGGCGCTCTCCGGCGGCGCCACCGTGGCCATTTTTTCCTTGGAAATGAGCAAGGAATCCCTCATGGACCGCATGCTCTGCGCGTGGGGCAGGGTGGAGCTTTCCCGCGTGAGGCGCGGCTTTCTGGAAGACGACGACTGGGCCAAGCTGTCCGCTTCGGCCGACGCGCTTTCCCGAGCCAAGATCTTCATTGACGACACCGCGGGGCTCACGCCTCTGGCTTTGCGGGCCCGATGCCGCCGCCTGAAGGCCGAACATGGGCTCGATCTGGTCATGGTGGACTATCTTCAGCTCATGCATTCGGCCCGCAACGATTCCCGAGAACTGGAAATATCAGATATTTCACGCAATCTGAAGGCATTGGCCAAGGAATTGAAAGTTCCCGTGATCGCGTTGTCGCAGCTCAACCGAAAAGTCGAGGAGCGCACCGACAAGCGTCCCGTGCTTTCGGATCTTCGCGAATCCGGGGCTATCGAACAGGACGCCGACCTGATCATGTTCATCCACCGCGAGGACGCCTACAACAAGAAAGGCGACCGGCCGAAGACCGGCATAGCCGAAATCATCATCGGCAAGCATAGAAACGGTCCTACGGGGACGGTGGAACTGGCGTACCGGCCGGAGTTCACCGCGTTCGACGATTTGGAAACCACCTACGTCGAGCCTTCGGAGTCGCAGCAGAACTGAGTTCCGTCGTCCTGTTCGCCTGTTGAGCGCATGACGCCTGCGTTTGACGCCGTCCCCGACTTTCCAGGGACGGCTTTTTAATTCCGCTCGAAATCATCGCAAGCTTGTGAAATAACCTTGCGTTCTCGGCGTTTCGACTGCTATGCTTCGGGAAAACAATCCGCTTCCGCGAGCTCTTGACATGAAAATAGACCATCTTCTGTCGTTTCGAAAGGTGGCGCAAACGGGCAGCTTCACGCGCGCGGCGCAGGAACTGTTCATCACGCAGCCTACGGTGACGCATCATATACAGCAGCTGGAATATGAACTGGGCTGTTCGCTTCTTATCCGCTCCAATCAGGACACGCGATTGACCCCGGAGGGCGAGGAGTTGCTGGTCAAGGTGGGGGAACTTTTCCGACTTCTGGAAGAAATCAAGGGTATTGCAAGTCGGAAAAAAGTTATCAGCGGGGAGTTGAAACTGGCGGCGTCTTCCGTCATGGGCACGTATTTTCTGCCTCCGCTGTTGAAAATTTTTTCCGATAAGTACGCGGACATTGATATTAATTTGAAGTTTGGCAATTCCTACGCCATTGCCACCTGGGTGCAGGACGGTTTTGTGGACGTGGGTTTTGCGCCATGGGTTCCCGGATTCACCAGTCTCGTATTCGATAAGGCGACCGCGGAACCCTGCGTGCTCGTGGCGAGTCCGGCGTACTGCGAAGCCCATAGGGACGCGCTGCGAAATCTGGATTTTTCCGCCGTCAGATTCATTCTGAGGGAGAAAGGCACCAGAGTGCATGAGCTTGCCATGGGCTGGATGAAAAGGTTGGGCCGCATGGACGCTCCAACACCTCTGATCACGGGAGATATGGAGTCCAGCAAGAATCTTGTTCTGTCCGGCGTGGGCGTGGCTATCATTCCACGGTGCTGCGTGGAGCAGAGTCTGCGCGTGGGAAGCATGGAGGAGATTAAACTGCCGGAATCCCTGCGCATGCCGGCCGTGGAGTATTTTGTTGTGCGGCGGAAAAATGAAAAGGCGGAACCGATTTCTGAACTTCTGCTGTCGGAGCTGAACGAGCGATACGGCATTCGTCTGCAGAAAAACGGTCGCCTGGGGACGGAATCTTCGTCCTGAGCCGCGACGACGTTTTTGGCGACGATTCCGTTGCGACGTCAAAAAAGGGACGGGTAATCCCGTCCCTTCTTAGCGAGCGGCGCAGGGGATGCCGCAAGTTAGCGTTGTTTGACGGGAAGGGTCACGCTGCCCTGGGGCAGAACCGCGATTTCGGCGTCCGGATGGGCGAGAAGAAAGTCGTCGTAGAAATTCTGGACGTCGACGCATTTCTTTGCCCAGAGCATGGCGGTTTCTTTTTCCGAGAGGCTGGAGACGAAGGAAAGGTCGGCTCTGACCGCGACCCTGGCGAATCCGTAAGCCTTGTGGCCGCCGATGACGAAATGCCGGGGCACTTCTTCCAGCACTTTTTCCGGGCTGTAGCCTCGAGAAATCCATTCTTCGAACACATGTTCGCCGAAGCCCTTGGGACATTCCGCCAGCAGCAGTATGCTCCCTCCCTCTCGCGTGATGTGCGAGGCGTGGTCCAGGGCTTTCTGCGACTGGTACATGTTCACGTCGCGAGGGTATCCGGACGCCGACGCGATGCACAAGTCGGCCTCGCGCTGGAAAGGCACCTCGTAGAGCCTGCCGGAAATTTCCGTCGCTTCGTACCATGCCTGTTCCAGATCTCCCGCGGCGAGATGAACGATCTGCTGTTCGTCCGTGACCACGGCGTTGAGAATGAAGTCGACGCCCACTTTCCGCGCCGCCCAGATCATTTCATGACTTATGGGATTGTCGTGAATGTCCGGCAGATGATCCAGCACCTCGAGCATGCGGGCGTGATTGCGTTCTATGGTTTCGTGGCCGGCCACGCCGGGAAGAATGGATTTGCGGCCGCCGGAATATCCCGCAAAGTAGTGCGGCATGACCACGCCGAGCGTGATGACGAAGTCGGCGTCCGTGATCAGCCGGTTGATCTTGAGCGGAATGCCGGAAGGCAGCGGGCCAAGGTCTTTCAGACTGCTTTCGTCGTCGGCGACGTGGGAGACGAAGCGGAAACGGTCGACCATGGCGTCGCCGTAGGTTTTTCGGTTCAGGGCGTCGTCATGAGCCGGATGGAGACCGGTGGCGATGACGAAGGTTATCTGGTCGTCGCGGACGCCGTATTCGGCGAAGGTCTCAAGCAGCGGCGGAAAAAACACGGCATAGGGCGTGGGGCGGGTTTCGTCATTGACCACGACCGCGATGCTTTTCGGCTTTTTTTGCCTGAGCAGTTCCGCAAGGGGAGGGCATCCGGAGGGATGCCGCAGGGCCTCTCTCGCCGCGTTCAGGGGATCGGAAAGAGGCCTGGGGGCCTCCGGCAGATAGATCCGCGTTTTTTCCCTTTCCCGCGTGTCGAGGGGAATGGACGTGTTTCCGTAGGGGAGAAGTATCGTTGCCATGATGCGCCGCCTAATCCATGAACAGGGATCCGTCGGGGAGAGTCACGCCGAGGAACTGGACGAAGACGTAGTAGAAGAACAGCACGCAGATAAGAGAGCCCACGCCGTTGGTCAGCGCCCGTTTCAGCGTGCGTTCGCCTTTGGGAATGTAGATCATGAGCAGAAAGAACATGCTCAGGAAGCTGGCGAGAATAAAGCCCACGGGAACCAGGAGCAGGGCCCACGCCGCGCCCGTGACCATGGAAATGACCATGGTTTTGTTGATCTGGAAGACGCCCTTCAGGTTTCCGGAAGACCGGAGGAGGCCTTTGGCCAGAATAAGCGCGCCCAGGAGGGTGAGAATGGGAAGAATTCTTTCCGGGAAGAACAGACCGAACGGGGTGAAGTCGTCGCCCAGCTGAAGGAAGAAAAACGCGACGATGGCCAGAATGGACAGTCCGCCCAGCGTGTCTATGTTGAATCTACTGTTCATGGCGAACCTCGGAAGAACGGCCGGCGCGCCGACGGTCAATATATTTTTTGATGAGCGGCCAGGAGATGGAGAGCAGAGAGAGGACGATGAGCACGATGCAGAGCGGACGCGTGAAGAAGATGATCCAGGGAGCGTCCTGACTGACGGCTCCGCCCATGAGCAGCCCCTGCACGAAACCGCGTTCGGCGATGGGGCCGAGAATGAGGCCGAGCACGATGGGGCCGGGATCGAATTCCAGTTCTTTCAGGTAGTAGCCCACCAGACCGCTGACGAACATGATGATGACGTCCATGCCGTTGTTGCGGATGGCGTAGGAGCCCACGATGGTGAGCAGCAGGATGCCGGGAATAAGGCAGCGGGACGGGATTTTCGTGACGAGACGGAAGATGTATTTACCCGTCAGGATGCCGAACACGGCCATGAGAATGTTGCACACGAAGAACGAGAACATGAACGCGTAGGTGATGTCGCCGTTCTTGCTGAACAGTTCGGGGCCGGGCGTGATGCCTTGCATGAGCAGCGCGCCGAAAATGATGGCCGCGGGCGGGGAGCCGGGAATGCCCATGGCCAGCAGAGGCACAAGCGCGCCTTCCACGGTGGCGTTGTTGGCGGATTCCGTGGCGACCACGCCCTGCGCGTTGCCTTTGCCGAAGGTTTCGGGATTTTTGGCGGCGCGCTTCGCCTCGTTGTAGGCCACGATGTTGGAAATGTTGCCTCCCGCGCCGGGGAGAATGCCGATGAGCGCGCCTATGATGGAGGAGCGCATGGTGTTGCCCATGTGACACACCACGTTGCGCCACGCGTCGATGAGGGCCTGCTTGCTGCCGCGCACCTTGTCCACCACCATCTGTTTCTGGTTGGGAGTGGAGGCCATGCGGAACACTTCAGGAATGCAGAAGAAGCCGATGAGCACGGAAACGAGTTCGACGCCGCCCTGCAGGGAGACCATGCCCAGATTGAAGCGGATGTCGCCGCCGATGGGGGCAAGGCCTATCATGCTGATCATGATGCCCACGAGGCCGCCGGCGAAGCCTTTGAGCATGGCTTCGCTGGAAAGGCTGGCGATGATGGTGAGGCCGAAGATGGCGGTCCAGAAGAATTCAGGCGGTCCGAAACGCAGGGAGAATCTGGCGAGAGGAAGGGCGAAAAGCACGAGGATGAACGTGCCGATGACGCCGCCGAAACTGGAGGCGACGGAAGCCGTGTACAAGGCTTCCTCCCCGCGTCCCTGTTTGGCCATGGGATAGCCGTCGAAGCAGGTGGCGATGGAGGAAGGGGTTCCCGGCGTGTTGAGAAGAATGGCCGAGAACGCGCCGCCGAAAATAGTGGCCGCGTACAGGGCTCCGATGGTGACCAGACCGGGAATGGTGTCCATGGTGAAGGTGAAGGGAACCATCAGGGCCACAGCCATGGTGGCGGAGAATCCGGGGAGCGCGCCGCCAATGATTCCCAGGAAAATGGCCACGGTCATGAAGAGCATGTTTTGGAAGGTGAATATGTTGTCTGCGGCTGTCAGAATAATGTCCATGGATCCTCCTGTGGAAAAGGGGCGCGGAACGCGCCCCTCCAGGGGTGATTATTTGCTGAGGTCTTTGAGAAGAATTTTGTAGTCTTCAATCTTCTTATTGATGAATTCGCGGCTCTGGGCGGGATTCATGTCGAGCAGGGTCATGCCCATGGTGCTGACTTTCGCCTTGAAGGCGGGATCGGCGTTGGCCTTGGCGCAGGCCTGATAGAGCTTGTCCACGACGGAGTCGGGGGTGTCCGGAGGCACGGCCAGACCGCGGAAGGAGCCTTCCACGATGTTGTAGCCGAGTTCTTTAAAGGTAGGGGCGTCGATATTGGGATCTCGTTCTTCCGAGGCGATGGCGAGCACGCGCATTTCCTTGGCGTACTGGGAGTAACCGGAGGTAAAAGCCATGATGGCGGTCACATGGTTGCCGAGTAGGGCGATGGGCAGGTCGGCCGTTCCGGGGAAGGGAATGTAGGGAAGGTTCAGGCCGGACTGTTTATTGAACATCACCGAGGCGATGTGTCCGGAGGTGCCGTTGCCGCAGCCGCCGATGATGACGCTGCCCGGTTTTTCCTTGGCCGCCTTGATCAGATCGTCGAGGGTCTTGTAGGGGCTGTCCGCGCGCACGGCGAGGACGCACGGCGTGACGTGGAAGATCATGACGGGCTTGAGCTGTTCGGTCTTATAGCCGGCGTTTTTGCGCTGGAGCGGCTGAAGAATGATATGCGGCAGATTGATGCCCGCGGTGTAGTGACCGGTGGCGGGATTGTTCACCAGATCGCTCCAGGCCAGCGCGCCGTCCGCGCCTATTTTGTAGTTGACGATGACTTTCTGTCCCAGTTCCTTTTCCAGATAGGGCTGCTGGAGACGGGCGAACAGGTCGGATTCGCCGCCCGCGCTGAACGGAATCAGATAGTTGATGGGTTCATTCAGAGGAAATTTGGTTTCGTCGGCGTATGACGGGGTGGAGAACATGCCCAACAGGCAGAGGCAGGCGAGAGAGGCGAGAGTTTTTTTTCATGGAACGCTCCTTGGGTTGAAAGTGCCTTATTACGCTTCGGCGGCCGCGGCCACGGCGGCGGCCACGGTGTCGGGAAGGTTCATGTCCAGCGGGTTCGGCAGCAGATAGTTTTCGGAAAGCTGCTCGTCCGTGACGTAGCCGGCGATGGCGTCGATGGCGGCCAGTTTCATGGCCAGGGTGACATGGCGGGCCCGGGCGCGCATGGCTCCCTTGACGATGCCGGGGAAGGCCAGAAGATTGTTGACGCAGTTGGGATAATCGAAACGGCCGGTGCCTATGTATCGGGCTCCGGCGGCGCGGGCGTCTTCGGGCATGATTTCAGGATCGGGATTGGCGAGGGCGAAGACGATGGCGTCGGGATTCATGGACGCCGCCATGTCCCTGCTGACGAGCCCCGCGCGGGAAAGTCCGATGAAAATGTCGGCGCCGCGCATGGAGGAAGCCAGATCGGCGCCGGGCGTGGCGGAGCTGCGTTCCAGCACGGCCCGCTTGTACTGGTTCAGATCGGAGCGGTCTTTGGAAAGCATGCCCTTGCTGTCGGCCATGCAGATGTCGGTGATGCCGAGTTCAAACAGAAGATTGGCCGTGGCCAGAGCCGAAGCTTCCGCGCCGCTGATGACCACTTTCATGGAGGAGAGATCGCGTCCGGAGAGTCTGGCCACGTTTTTCAGGCCGGCGCAGATGGCCATGGCGGTGCCGTGCTGATCGTCGTGAAATACGGGAATGTTGAGTTCCGCGTTCAGTCTTCTTTCTATTTCAAAGCATCTCGGCGCGGCGATGTCTTCAAGAAAAATAAAGCCGAAGGAAGGTTCGATGTTTTTGACCGTGCGTATGATTTCTTCCGTGTCCGTGGTGTTGAGGCAGATCGGCACGGGGGGTCGGCGTTGGCGAAATGCTTGAGCATGACGCCCTTTCCTTCCATGACGACCATCGCCGCTTCCGGCCCCACGTTGCCGAGCCCGAGAACGGCGGTTCCGTCAGTGACGATGGCGAGCATGCTGGCCTTGGCGGTGTATTGATACTGTAACGCTTTGTCTTTTTGCACGGCGCGGGTGGGTTCCGCCACGCCTGGCGTGTAGGCTATGCTGAGTTCTTCAAGATTTGACGCTCCAACTTTGCAGCAGACTTCAAGTTTTCCTCTGGCGTTTGCTACAAGTTGAACGGCCCGTTGATAGATTTCGGATTCGTTCATGCTTCCTCCCGAAAAAATGGCTTTATTATTCTCATATAGCAAAGGGAGTCTTTGACCAAATCAAAAATCTGCATGGCGTGCATCATGAAAACGAATCGCCTTGGGGGAACGGAGAGGCGGGCGGCCTGACGGGAAACTTGCCTCAAACGTACAGGCGTGCTACTGGAAACTGGTGGCTCGGACGCTTTGACCGCGCCCGAACCGACACAGGAGAAAACGATGCCATTCTGGAAAAAAGAGCGAATCAGTCCTTCGCAGATTATCATTCTCGGATATTTTCTGCTCATCGTCTGCGGAACGGGACTGCTGATGCTTCCATGCACTACGAGGGACGGCGTGGGGCCGAGTTTCGGCGACGCGTTGTTTACGGCCACGTCGGCCATTACCGTGACGGGGCTTGTGGTGCACGACACGGTGCGGTTCTGGTCGGGGTTCGGGCAGGCCGTCATATTGCTGCTCATACAGGCGGGGGGACTCGGCGTTATGAGCATGGCCATAGCCGTGGCCGTGCTGGCCGGACAAAAAATCGGCTTTCGTCTGCGCTGGGTGATGCAGGAATCCATTTCCGCGCCGCAGCTTGCCGGCATCGTCCGCCTGACGGGCTTTATTTTTAAAACCGTGCTTGTCGTGGAACTGGCGGGAGCGGCTCTGCTGGCGTGGCGTTTCTGTCCTGACATGGGCTTGGGCAGGGGCTTGTGGATGGCGTTGTTTCATGCGGTGTCCGCGTTCTGCAACGCCGGCTTCGATCTCATGGGCGCGGAGCGTCCTTATTCTTCGTTGACGGCGTACGCGGCGGATCCGCTGGTGTGTCTCGTCGTCGCGTCGCTCGTCATCATCGGAGGCATAGGCTTCCTCACGCTGGACGACGTTCGTTCCCACGGCCTGGACATGAGGCGTTACCGGCTTCAGAGCAAGCTGGTTCTGCTGTTCAGCGTTACGCTGATCCTGTTGGGATTTTTGTTTTTCTTCTGCTATGAGTTTCAGCGCGACGCTTGGAACATGTCCGGTCCTGAGGCCGCGCTGGCGGCGTTTTTTCAGTCGGTGAGTCCGCGAACGGCGGGATTCAACAGCGTGGATCTCACGGCCTTGAGCCCTCTTGGCAAACTGGTCACCATTCTGCTCATGCTGGTGGGCGCGGCGCCCGGTTCCACGGGCGGCGGTTTCAAGGTCACGACGCTGGCCGTGCTGTTGCTGGGGCTTCTGTCCATTTTTCTGCACCGGGGCGACGTGCGGGGATTCGGCCGTCGACTGACGGATATGGCTCTTCGCCGGGCTTCGGGCATATTCATGTTTTACCTGCTGCTTTTTCTGGCCGGGGGCATGCTGATCGCCGCGTTTGACGAGCTTCCGCTCATGACGGCGTTTTTTGAGGCCGCGTCGGCCATAGGCACCGTGGGACTTTCGCTGGGCGCGACGCCGGAACTTTCCGACGCGTCGCGGGGAATTTTGATATTGCTCATGTATTTCGGCAGAGTGGGCAGTCTTACGGTGGTGTTTGCGGTGTCGTCCGGCCTGAGGCAGGACGGCTTCCGGTATCCTGCCGAAGATGTGGCCGTAGGCTGAAAGGAGAGGGTCGCGTGAAATCCGTATTGCTTATAGGGCTCGGTCGTTTCGGTCGCCGCATGGCGAGAAAGCTGCGGGAACTGCATCATGAAGTGCTCGCCATAGACAGGAACGAGCAGCGGGTCAACGACGCTCTGGACTTTGTGACCAGCGCGCAGATCGCGGACGCCACGAGCGAGTCGTTCATTCGTTCCGTGGGCGTGAGCAATTTCGACATGTGCGTCGTGGCCATTGGCGACGATTTTCAGAGTTCGCTGGAAACGACGGCCCTGCTCAAGGAACATGGGGCAAAATTTGTGCTGTCCCGGGCGTCGCGTGATGTGCACGCCAAGTTTCTCCTGCGCAACGGGGCGGACGACGTGGTGTATCCGGAGCGGCAGACCGCCGACTGGGCGGCCATGCGCTACAGCAGCGATCATATTTTCGATTATGTGAAACTGTCGCCCGATTATTCCATTTATGAAATCGCCACGCCGAAGGAATGGCAGGGAAAAACCGTCAAGGATTTGGCGGTGCGGCAGCGGTACCGCGTCAACGTGCTCGGCGTAAGGCGTGGAGACAAGCTCCAGCCCATGCCCGGCCCGGCGCATTGCTTCCAGCCGGACGAAAGCGTGCTGGTGCTCGGGCACGATATGGACGTGCAGAGCCTTCTTCGACAGAACTGAGCGTTTCTGAGGGCATGGCTTGCGTTGCGCGGCGTCGCAGGTTACTATTGGACTAAGTCTTATAGTTGATGGCGTCAAAAACGAAGTCGTCGCGTCGTGCGGAGGCGACATTGAGCCGAGCTTCGCCGGAGCGAAAGGCAGAGGCGCGCAACCATGGAGGGAAGCGTGGATATTCTTGATTCCTGCGCCTGTTCGGGGGGCAATCTTCCTCGTTTCGTGCAACCGGTGCTTCTGGCTCTTCTGGCCCGTGAGCCCATGCATGGGTACGCTCTGGCGCAGAAACTTGAGGATACCGGATTGTTTGGATCGCAGACTCCGGATCTGACGGGTTGTTACCGCATGTTGAGAGACATGGAGCGCAACGGCGTGTTGGCGACCGCGCCCGATCGTGGCGAGGGCCCCGCGAGGAAGAGGTACGAAGTCACCGCGCTGGGCAGGCGTTGTCTGAACCGCTGGATCGCGTCGCTTACAAGTAATCGCGACCATCTGGATCGGGTGCTTGGCGTGCTTGTTGCCGCGCGCGAGATGTGTTCCGTGACGGGGGAGCAAGGCTTCGCGGAGGATTGCGTCTTCATGGAGGACGTGCGAAGGCGCGCCATGGCGGGAGAGCTTCCTCGTCGTGAGGACGTGCTCCGGCTTCTTTCCTATGCGCCCGATTCCCCACAAGTCGCGCATCTTGGCAAACTGGCTCGAGAGACGGCGCGGGAAGTCGCCGGAGACAGGGCTGGCGTGTGGGCGGCCGTAGGCGTGGATTGCGCGCCTTGTTCCATGAGCTGCGCGTTCTGCGCGTTCGGCGCGTCGTGGGGCGTGGTGCGCGAGGCGCACGAGTGGCCCCCTGAGGATATCGTGGATGCGGCCCGGCGGTACTCGTCCGAGGGAGCGTCCTGGATCGTGCTTCGCACCACGGAGCATTACGGGGCGGCGCGTCTGCGCGAACTGGCGAAGAAGGTGCGGGCCGTTCTGCCGGCCAGCTGCGCGCTGGTGGCCAATACTGGCCAGATGAGCGTGGAGGAAATACGTCGTCTGGGAGAAAGCGGCGTGGAGGTCATGTATCACGCGCTGAGGCTGGGAGAAGGAAGAGACACTCCCTTCGATCCCGACGAACGTCGCAAGGCTCTGGCGCGCATACGGGAGGCTGGCATGACGCTGGCGCATCTGGTGGAGCCGTTGGGGCCGGAACACGGCAATGAGGAAATTGCCGACGTTCTGCTTACGGCTCTTGCCGCCGGCGCGCGGGTATGCGGCGTCATGGCGCGCAGCAACGTGCCGGGAACGCCGTTTGAGGGAAGGCCGTCGGTTTCCGAGGCGCGCCTTGCGCAGGTGGCCGCGATCATTCGTCTGTGCGGCGGGGCGAACGTTCCCCATGTTTGCGTGCATCCTCCGCTGTCGCAGGCCGTGGCCTGGGGCTCCAACGTCGTGGTGGTGGAAACCGGCGCCATTCCGAGAGACAGAAAGGAAGCCTCCGACGAGTGGCGCGGCTTTTCCATGCGTGACGCGGAAAATCTGCTTGTCCGTCACGGTTACAAGGTGGGCGGAGTTAAGACGTGAGTCGCGCTTGGCGACGGCGTTCCGACCGCGTCTTGGGACCGGAAAAGTCATCTGAGAGAAGTTCAGGAGGTAGAATATGGTGAATCGTTTCGGTCAGTGCGCGCAGCATGTCTGCATGCATTGCGCGTCGCGCCTGGGAATCAGCGAGGCGCAGGCCATCGGCATGGGCGCGGCGTTCGGCACGGGCATGGGACATGCGGACACCTGCGGCTGCATCTGCGGCGCGCATATCGTGCTCGGCCTTCGATACGGCAGCGCGGAAACCCTGGAGGAGGGAAAGCGCAAAAAGCCTCTTCTCGTCCAGAAGGTGACGGAATTTGAACATCGTCTTTCGGAAACGCAGCCCTGCCGTTCCTGCCGGGACATTCTGGGCATGGACATCACGCAGCCCGGCGTTATGGAGCGGGCCGCGAAGCAGGGATTGTTCGCGACCGTGTGCGCTGACATGCTGACGCGCACCTGCGCCGTGCTGGATGCGATGCTGGACGAAGACGAAGAGACGCGCGCCTAGAAGGTCGCGTGACCGTTAGCGGCAGAAGCTCCGGTAGGGGCAGCGGGCGCAGCGTTCGGAACGGATGGGGGCAAAAGACGAGGCTGTGGCCATGTGGCGCAGGATGAAGCGCAGCAGCGCGGGAATGCGGTCGCTGATGACGCGTTCTCGCGTTTCGTCGTCTATTTTCGGGCCGAAAAGGGGGATCTCCTCTCCGCGATCGGCCAGCTGCACCAGCGCGGCGTCGTAGAGCGGGGAAATCCGGAGTTCTTCCGCGTTGCGCGGATCGTGGCCGCACATGTACATGTAGGCGGGAAGCTGCACGCTGTACAGCGATCTGGCGAGATCCGGCAGGGGGTCCGGGCGTCCGGGAAGCCATTCTTCCATGGCTTCCCAGAGAAATTCATCGCCCCAGAATGAGGCGTGCGGCTGTCGGCTCGTGCTGCCGCTCTTATAGTCGAGAACGACCAGGCCTCGTTCGCGCCTATCCAGCCTGTCGATGGTGCCTTCAAGGGTGAAGCGGCGGCCGTTTCCCTCCAGAACGGCGGAAACGTCGTGCTCCAGCTGGAGAAGTTTCAAGACTTCCGGCTGAGAGGAGGCGAAGTCCTTCAGACGCGAGGGGCCCGCAGCTTCCAGCATGAACCGGCTCTGGGCCGGAAGATTCACGGTCAGCCCGCTGGCGTCCAGTTCTTCTCGGAACAGGCGTTCCAGACGGTCGGGGTTCAGAGAACCCGGCCCGACGGGCTGGCCGACGAGAGGTTGAAAGGCCCGCAGAAGCACGGCGTGCAGCATGGTTCCCACGCCGAGATGATCGTCGCCCTCCATGACCTCGTCCTGTTCTTTCAGCGAGCAGACGTAGCGGCGGAAAAAGCGCGCGGGACAGGAAATATAGGCGTCCAGACTCGTGGGGGAGAGTTGTCGGCTCAGAATCTCGTCCATTTTTTCGTTGATGGCGTCCGTGCGGGGAATGGGCTCGTACAACGGCGTGGGCGGTTCCGTCATGGGAAAAGCGGAGGAAAACAGCGGAGCTTCGCCCGGTCGCAGCGTTTCCCCTCTGTGCTGCTCCACGCGCCAGATGGCCTCTTCCACGAGACGGGAACGGAGCTTTTTGCCGTCCATGACGCCGGTCTGCACGCCTTCCTGCCAGTAAAGGCACACTTCCTTGGCTCCGGCGATGAGGCGGTGAAAGGTATGCGCGGCGAGCATGTCCCTGCGGCTGTTGTCGGGCAGTCCGAGAAGCGGGCGCAGACTGTCGGGCAGGAGCGGGTCGCGGGCTGGCGCGCCGGGCAGGGCGTCTTCGGTGAGATCCAGCAGGTAGACCCGGTCGAAATGCAGCAGACGGGTTTCCAGCGTGCCGAGAATTTGCAGTCCCGTGAGCGGATCGGCTTCAAAAGGCACACGCTGTTCCGCGAGCTCCTGGCGGACGATGGCGAACAGCGAATCCATGGACAGGCGTTCTTCGGCCATGGCGTTGTCGGACAGTTCGGGAATCACGCCCTGCATGAGTCTGGCAAGACATTCCGCGTCCAGGGGGAAGCGAGGCCAGATGTGCGCGCCGTATTCCAGAAGCAGACGACAGAGTTCCCGGAGCCGCGAGGCCATGTCGTTCAGCGTTTCGAGCTGACGCCATCCGGAAACCAGCGTTTCCATGACCTTTTCCAGCAGTTGTCCGGTGGCTTCGTTGAGTCCTTCGGCCGGCGGTTTTCCGTCCAGATCGCCGAGAATGTCGTCCACCAGGTCGGAAGCGCAGCTTTGGGCGTCCACCAGACGGCTGCCCGTGCGGAGCCGTTCTTCCATGCGGGAGAGAAACGGGCGCAGCGGGGAGGGATCGCCTTCGCCGTCGGCGGGGACGCCGAGCATGCGGACGTAGGGATGGCGTATGAGGGCCATGAGACTTTTCCAATGCGCGAGGCCCTCGCCGTTCATGCCGCGCCTCGTTTCCATCAGCCGTTCCACAAGTTGCGCGAGAAGCGAACGTTCCAGAGGATAACCGAGAGAGATATTGATGTTTTTTTCTGGAATGTGATGCAGCGTGGGCATGAGCAGAGAGTCGTGAGTGATGACCACGGCCCGGCTGTCTTCGGGATGAGGATGGTTTTCCAGTTCCTTTTTCAGTTCCAGAAGCTGTGAATGGAGATCATAGCCCGCGTGGAAGCGGATGACGGGTTCGACGCCCCGGCTTTCTCCCAAAAGTTCTCCTTTGGCTTTCCAGCGCGCGAGCCATTCCTTGTGTTCGGCGCAGCTCCAGTGCCCCGCGCCGGAAAGAATTTCCGGATCGGTGTGCAGGCACACGCGCGCTCCGCGTTCCCATAAATAGCGGAACAGCCTGTCTTCCGCGCGGGTAAGGCGCACGAAGCCGGCGAGAACGACGCTTTTTCCCTGAAGCTTGAGCGGCAGGTCGGGCGAGGCGTCGGCCAGCTGCGCCGCGCGCTGGGCGTCCATGCCGGGCGTGCTCATGCCACGGCTCCGCATGAGAGAACGATAGCGTTCCTGAATGCGGCTCAGGCTGCCGAGAAGCGCGGCCGCGTAGGGAGCCACAACGTCGTCCACATGAAGCAGATCCTCGGCTTCCACCAGATGCCCGGCGCATTCGTCCAAGAGATGCGCCAGTCGCGCGCCCCACGGATAGAAACGGGCCATGCCGTCGTCGTCGAGCAGCGTGTCGGCGAGTCTGGCCAGCGGACTGGTTCTTTTTTCCTTGAGGCTCAGCTCCATCAGACATTCCTTGAGCGCGGCCACCTGATCCAGCGTTCCCGCCATGCGCGGCACGGCGCGGGTCCAGCTTTCCAGACAGGTCTGCGCGAGCTGTCCCGCGTTGATGATGCGCGGCAGAAGCAGGGGCTTGTCCGCCTCCTTGCGGTAGATGTCCAGAAGATAGCGTTTTGGACGGTTGAGCGGAAAGACGATGACCGCCTTGCCGGGGCGTCCGTTCGTCAGTTCGTCGACAAGGTTGTGCACGCGCAGCATGAAGTCGTCGTCCCACGGAACGATCAGAAAGGGGGAACGAGTACGGCTACTCATGGGCGTCTCCTGGAAGAACCTGAAATATTTCGCGTCGGTCGAGGTACACCAGCGCGCCGCGCGTCTTCATGCCGCCCGCTTCCCGGAGCAGGTCGAGGTAGCGCGAGAGCTGTGCCGTGTGCTCGGGACGCGGAAGCTCGCCCGCGGAACCCGTCTTGTACTCCACGGCCACGAGTTCGCGTCCGTCGTCCACCAGCAGATCCACGCGGTACTGCCGCCCTTCGCTGTCGAGCAGCGCGTGTTCCGGCGTGCCGAAGGCCAGCCAGTGCGGCGTTTCCGGCTGAAGCGCGTACCAGCTCAAAATCTCTTCCACGTCTTTGCGCGTGGCTTCCTTGTCGGGAATGGGAAGGGGAAAGGTGGAAACGCCCCGGGCCGCAGCGAGAGCGGCGTCGCGTTTTGCCGAGGCTTCTCCCACGCCGGACACCTGCAGGCTTTCCAGACAGTGATGAATGAGCGTTCCGCGACGTTTGGGCGTAAAGGTCCAGTCTTCCAGCGGACTGCGGAACATGCGGAGCCGCGGAAGCCAGTTCATGGGTCGCCAGCGTTCTTCTTCCGGGTTTTCCGACGGCTCGTCGGAGGCGGAAGCCGCGTCGGAGATCGGCTCTTCGTCGCGCGTTGCGACGGCTGGCCGTTCCTCGCGTTCCGGCCCGTCGGGAACGTCTCCCCACAGAAGTTCGTCGCCCCGGTTTTTGAGTTCGTTCTTCACGCGGGAGACCAGCGCGTCGAGCATGAGGGGAATCGGCCCTTCGTCCGGATCGGGCAGAAAACAGTGAAGTTCGGACACGGCGCGCGTCATGGCCACATAGATGAGATGCAGGGATTCGCGGGCCGTATCCATGCGATCCTTGAGCCACGGCCTTCCCATGTCTTTGCAGAGGGGGGCGAGCAGGCCCGTGCCGCGGCTGTTCCAGAAGACGGATTTGTCATCCGTGGCTCTGCCGAGGGAAAAGTTCAGCCACGGAAGAATGACGGCGTCGAATTCCAGTCCCTTGGCCTTGTGCATGGTCATGATGCGCACGGCGTCCATGCTTTCGGGCAGAGGAGCCTTTTCCTGACTTCCGCTTTCGTCCCAGAGTTCGAGAAAGCCGGAAAGATCGGAAACGCCCTGTTCCTCGGCGCAGAAGAGCACTTCGAGAAAACGGCGCACAAAGCCTTCGGCGGATCGGCAGCGTTCCATGACGCGCCAGCGTTTCAGCACTTCCATGACGGCGTCGTAGGGCGTGAGAAGGCCGGCGTTGTCGTGCAGAGGCGCAAACGCGGTCTGCCAGGCTTCGGGAAAGTCCGCGGCGAATTGACGGGCCATGCTCCTCTGGCGGGGGCGCAGGGCGGCCCAGTCGCGCAGGGCCGCGCCGTCGAGAAACGTTCCGTCCTCAAGGGGAAGAGGGGGCAGCAGTTCCTCGGCGCGTAGCGTGGCCCAGAAGGCGATGTCGTCGTCGGGATCGTTCATGAAGCGCAGCAGGCTGACGAGCCCTCCGATGACCGGCTGTTCGGCCAGCAGCAGACTGCCCTGCGTCACCACGGGAATGCGCCGGGCCATGAGCCAGGAAGCGGCCTTGGCGGCCTGTTCGTTGTTGCGCGCGAGAATGCAGATGTCGCCCCAGGAGCGCGAGCGGCCCATGCTTTCCACCAGTTCAGGAATCATGACGGAGAGTTGTTCGTCTTCCCGTCCCTTTTCCAGACGACGCAGTCGGACGCAGCCTCCGGGCGCGCAGTGTTCCGCGCTCTGGGAGGCGCGGTCGAAGGCCTCGGCCAGCTGTTCCGCCTCATCCCGCAGCAGCTCCTCATCGCCTTCCGCCAGCGGGGCGAGCAACGTTTCGGCAAAATCCGCGGAACCGAGAGGAGAAAACAGCGCGTTGTTCCACGCCACGATGTGGCGGCGGCTGCGCCAGTTGAAGGGGAGCGTTTCCAGCGTGGGGCCTTGCACCAGGGAGAGCAGGGGCGAACCCGGACGGACGAGCTTGTCGAACAGCGCGGCGTCGCCGCCTCGCCAGCCGTAGATGGCCTGTTTTACGTCGCCGACGATGGTCAGCGAACCGTTTTTGGCGAGAGCTTCTTCGGCCAGAGGCTGGAGCGCGAGCCACTGATTGAGGCTGGTGTCCTGAAATTCGTCGATGAGAATGTGGGTGACGCGCGCCCCGAGACGACAGAACAGTTCGTTCACGCCCTGGCTGTCGTCGGCGGCCCGGATGGCGAGACGCGGAATCTGAGAAGCGGCAATGACGCCGTGGTCGCGTTCATAGGCTTCCAGACGGGCGTACACGGCCTGAGCGAGTTCGGCGAAGGGCATGAGCCTGCGCGCGCCCAGCAGCACGCGCAGTTCGCGCAAGTCGCTCTGCATGCTTTCGTAAAGCGCGTGGAGCGAAAGAGAGGCGTTTCCCTTGGAGGCCTTGAGAAGGCAGTCGTCGAAACTCTCTTTCTGAAACATGGCCGAAGAGAGCGGCAATTTGTTCGCGCGGCCGCCGCAGTCTATGCAGGCGTTCAACGCGTTGAGGAAGTGCTTGCTGACCTTCAGTTCTTCCTGTTCGATGCGGGCGCGCATTTCTCCGGCGTCGTTCTGCACGCTGCGCAATATGAATTGAAAGTGTTCTTCCGCTTCTTCCGGAGACGCCAGATCGCGTATGTTCCAGCCGTCGCCGTCCAGCATGAGGGAAACCATGGCCGTCACGCGTTCGCGGATGCGTTCTCCGGCGAGAAATCCGCGGACTTTTTCCGAGCGCAGCATTTGACGACAGGCGCGACGGAAGAGCGGGGCGAGGGTTTCGTCGTCTCTGGCGCGTTCGGCCAGATCGTCGAAAATGGGACCGGTGATGTCGCTGTCGGCGAAGCGCGGTTCAAAGTCTGGCGAGAGGTCGAAGTCCAGGGCGGAAAGCCGCACCATGAGATGGAGCAGGCTGTCGATGGTGCGAATGTTCAGAGAACCGTAACTGCGGATGAGCATGTTGACGGCGTCGCGGGCCTTGGCCGGCTTCCAGAACGACTCTTTTGCGGCGACCTGTGCGGAGGCGAGAGCCATGCCCTTCAGGCGCGAAAGCAGGCGTTCGCGCATTTCCGTGGCGGCCTTGTTGGTGAAGGTGATGGCAAGAATTTCCTGCCAGCCGTAACTGTCCGATTCCGACAGGGCGCAGCCGGAGGTGGCGCGGTTCCACGACGCGCCGGAAGAGCCCGCCAGCAGGGAAAGAAAGCGGCTGGTCAGCGTGTAGGTTTTTCCGGAACCTGCGGAGGCTTTGATCTGTCGGAATTCGCTCATGAGGGACGTTTGGGGAAAGATCGTTCTTTCCCGTCAGTATCGGTTATTCCGGGCGTCTTCGCAAGACGGAACTTTTTTGCCCGTCGGGAGGGCGGCAGGACAGGGAGACGTCGAGGAAGAGAAAAGCCTCCTCGTTCTTACGAGCGGGGAGGCTTTCATCATGATTGTTCGTCGAGTCGGGTTCAGGCGAGACGCTGGCCCGTGGTGGCGATGACCGAACGCCAGTAGTTGGACTTGATGTCGATCTGACGGCGGCGGCGCGTGACGAGCTGGAGCGGCAGATGCACGAAGCGGTCGAGCAGGCGGGCGACGACCATGTTGGTTTTGCCGGCCATGGCGGCGTGCACGGCGTTGCGGCCGAGGAGGCCGCAGTAGACGCGGTCATTGGTGTTGGCGGGCACGGAGCGCACGATGTAGCTCGGGTCGATGTATTTGACGGTGACGTCCATGTCCTTGGTGGAGAAATAGTTTTTGATGGCTTTCTGAAGGAAGATGCCGATGTCTCCCAGCACGCGGTTGCCGGAAGCGTCGGTCTTGCCGCTGGCCGTGAGCAGGTTCTGACCCGCGCCTTCGGCCGCGACGATGACGGCGTGGGAGCGGTTGCGCAGGCGTTCTTCCAGCGCGGGGAGCAGGCCGCCTTCGCCTTCCAGCTTGAAGGGGACTTCGGGCACGAGCACGAAATTGACGATGTCCAGCGACAGCGTGGCCTGCGCGGCGATGAAGCCCGATTCTCGACCCATGAGTTTGACCAGTCCCACGCCGTAGGGCGCGCCGATGGCTTCGGTGTGGGCGCAGCGCAGGGACGAGGTGGCCACGTCCACGGCGGTGTCGAAGCCGAAGGATTTGGGAACGAAGTTGATATCGTTGTCAATGGTCTTGGGAATGCCGATGACGGAGGTGTGGAGCTGACGGCGGAAAATTTCTTCCTGGATGGCCGCGGCGGCTTTCATGGTGCCGTCGCCGCCGATGATGTAGAGCATGTTGACGTTCATGCGTTCCAGCGCGTCCACGATTTCTTCGGGGCTCTGCGGACCGCGGGAGGAGCCGAGAATGGTGCCGCCGAAGGTATGGATTTCGGACACGTTGCGGGGAGTGAGCTCCATGATGTCGTGGTGATATTTGGGAATGAAGCCTTCCAGACCGTAGCGTATGCCGAGAATGGAACGCACGCCGTAACCGTAGTAGGATTCCAGCACCACGGCGCGGATGACGTCGTTCAGGCCGGGGCACAGTCCGCCGCAGGTGACGATGGCGGCCTTGGTCTTGCCGGGATCGTAGTAGACATGTTCGCGGGGACCGGCCTGTTCGATATAAACGGGGGTGTCTTCCAGTCCCTTGACGTCTTCGCCGCCGTACTCGGCGTCGAGATAGAAGGGGACGGGAGTGTCGTCGACATAGGGCCCTATGGCCGGGTTATCTATTTTGGCCTTGCCCACCGTCATGATATGCGTATCTATTTCGTGAGTCATTTGAGCCTCCAAAATCATAGAGCGGAAAAGATACTTTTTTTGATTTCGCTTGTCACGCAAAAAATTTGGGGGACAGGCTGATAAAAAACGGAGCCTCCGGTCGCGGAAGGCGGCCGGAGGCTGAACGAACACGATTATGTCGTTATAGGGGCGGCATGCGCACGATTACGCGTTGCCGTCTCCCAGGGAATCCACCATGGTGTCGCGGCTGATCTGACTGCGGCGTTCACTGGCTTTGCGCAGCTGCTGACCGATGCGGTCGTTGCACAGGTCGATGGCGGCGTACATGTCGTCATTTTTTTCGCTGGCGGCGAAGTTCAGGTTCTGACCGGTAAGCAGCAGGTCGGCCTTGGGCCTGTTGTTTTCCATGGAAAGCGTGACGAGCAGTTTCGCCTCCTCATCGCCGACCATGCGCTCTATCTTCTGGAAGCGTTTGACAGCGTAGTTCTTCAGGGGATCGGAAGGGGTGAGATTGCGGAAAACGACTTCGATCTGCATAAGCAATTCCTTCCCCGGCCGGGCCGGGAGCGGGGAAACCCCGCGTTCATGGGACGCAAAGACCTCGAACTGGCGGTCTTCTGCTCTTAAAAAGAAGCTAGCATAGAATAAGGGGAAGGTCCAGTATTCGGTTGTTATGAACGATGAAACTTTATTTTGAACGTCAGCTCTTTTTTTTCGCGAGGAATTTGCTTTCCTCTCCGCGCATGAGACGGCCGATATTGGCGCGATGCGCCCATAGTATCATAACGAGGAGAATGACGGCCAGCGGTTCGAGATCCGTGCGGCCGAACAGCGCGTAGAAAACGACCAGCGACGCGGCCATGACCATGGATCCCAGTGAAACGTAACGGGTGACGGCGATGACGGCCACGCAGCAGAGCACGGCGCACAGCAGGGGCCAGAACGCCAGAGGAATGAGCGCGCCGATGGTGGTGGCCACGCCTTTGCCTCCCCGGAAGCCGAGGAACGGCGATTTGATATGGCCCGTCACCGCGGCAAGGGCCACCGCGCTCTGCATGTAAGGATTCGGCAGAACGTGAACGGCCAGGAGCACGGGGAGCAGGCCTTTCATGATGTCGCAGAACAGGGTCAGTATGCCCCAGGGAAGCCCGCACAGTCGGGCCACGTTGGTGGATCCTATGTTTCCGCTGCCTGCCTTGCGGGGATCTATGCCCTTGAAGGTTTTGGCGATGACCAGGCCGAAGGGGATGGCGCCGAGAAAGAAGGCTAGGGCGATGCATAAGATAAAGGAAAGATAGGTCATGTCGTGTGTCCGGGTTGAGGTTCTGGCGTGGCGGACGGAAAAAAGACCCGGCGCGTCGGTTCCGCGCCGGGCGTGTGTGACTACTGATTCACGGGAGCCGGGGCGTCGGCGGGAAGAGGCGTCTCAGCGGGCGTCTGCACCGTTTCCGCCGGCGTTGCCGCGGCGGGAGTCTCGTCGGGAGACGTCGTTTCGGAAGCTGCGGGAGCGGCAGTCTCCTCCGTCGCCGGAGAAGAAGTCGCGGGAGCGGCACTCGAAGGAACTGCCGGACTCTGCGTGAAGGCCGCGACGACGTAGGGTTTATGCACCATCCATGCGGTGATCAGCACTTCCGCTCCGGCGGGTTTGTCGGTCCAGGCTTCCCAGTCTGCGGCAGGCATGGCCATGACGGCCGAGGGATGCGCCTTGAGCCAGGCGTCTCTGTCGGCCGGGGTGGCGAGGTCGGGCACGGCAAGACGGCCTTTCTCCTGCGGAAGCAGCAGATTGAGGTGCCAGGCGTAGGCTCCGGGATACACGTTGAAGGCGGCGGGGGCGTATCCTTCCTTCACTTTTTCGGCCATGGCGGCGGCCTGAGAGCGGGGGCTCAGGAGCTTATCCATGGAGGGGGCCACAAAGGCCTGGTACGGCTGAAGCATGACGATCATGCCGAGAGCCGTGATGAGCAGCGCGCCTCCGGGCAGGGCGAGGCGGGTGAAGAAAAGCAGAATGACGGCCAGCAGGATGAGCGCGCCGCCCATGTACATGGTGCCGTGCAGAGCTTCCAGCCAGGGGTCGGCCACGGCCGGAACGGCGGGCAGATAGTCGCCCACGTAGGGGCGGACGACGGGATACGCTTCTATGATTACGAGAGCGAGGCCGGCGAGAGCCAGCACGACGGACGCGAGGCTGAAGAAACAGCGGCTGCGGCCGGGGCTGAGACGAAGAATGGAGCGGGCGGTAAGCACGGCGAGAGGGGCCAGCAGCGGCAGGGCGTAAACCGCCATTTTGGCCTGCACGAGGGAAAGCATGGCTACGCCGGACACGAGCCATATCCACAGCCAGCTCGATCCGCCGTTAACCTTGCGCGTTTTCCACGCCGCGGGAACGCCGCGCAGCGCGGCGAACCAGTTGACGAAAAGCACGACGAGAATCCACGGCAACCAGATGATGGGCAACGCCGCAAGATAGTACCACCACACCTGCGCGTGATGGCCGCCTTCGAGCACGCGCCCCGCGAGCTGGGTTCCTATCATGTCGCGCAGATAGTCCTGATGCCCGCCGAGATAGAGCGCGCCGAGCCAGGCCAGAATCATGAGCAGCATGAGGGCGAAGCCGGGGAGCCCGTCACGGCCGTTGAGGCGTCCGGGCGTGCCGCGCCAGAACAGGAAAAGCACGCTGGTGATCACGGCGAAGGCTATGCCGAGGGGACTCTTGATGAGCGTGGCCGCGCCCATAAGCAGAAATCCCGCAGCGAGCCAGAACGGCGCGAAGGATTTTATCCAGCCGCGATACAGGCAAGTCATGCCCAGGGTGACGACGGCGGCGAAGAGCAGGTCCATGCGCGGATAGCAGGCCGCGCCGCTGACGTACACGCAGCCGAGGGCCACCAGGCCGGCGGCGAAGGCTTCGCGGCGATCATGGCCGGTGCCTCGCGCCAGAATCCAGATCGAGCCTATGAACAGAAGATGGGAAATCGCGACGGCCAGGAAAAACACCATGGGCATGGTCACGCCGGGAATCAGGGTCAGGGCGTCCATGAACCAGAAATACAGCGGCGGCTTGTCGGGATAGGGAAGGCCGTTCATGGTGAGCATGAGCCAGTCGCCGTTGCGGAGATTCATGAAGGCGTCGGCCAGCCGGACTTCGTCGGAGAACCACAGATCGCGCACATGCCATACTTCCAGGAAGGTCATGGCGGCGGCGAGGAGGAGAAGAACGGGCAGGCCGGCGTGGGAAAGCGCGTCAAAGAGTTTTGCCGCCGCTCCAGAAGGGGGCGGCGTGGGAACGGCTTTCGGCATGGCTATGGGATCCTTGCCGCTTTTTTTCTTATCCGCGTTTTGACCGAGAGAAAGGGGAGCGTCGCTTTTGGCCTTGTCGTCCTGACTGGAGGACTCGTCGGGGGCGTCATGATCCGGCTCAGGGGACGAAGCGTCCTGCGCGTCGGCGTTCTGCGATTCTGCGGATTCGGAAGGTTCCACGTTGTTTTCTTTGGGCTCCTGCGGCGTTTCCGGCTGTTCGACGACCGCGTTTTCGGCAGAAATGGTTTCTTTGTCCTGATCCATACGTTCTATCTTTTCGTCCATGACGGGCTCCCGCTTGGGGTTCATGAAAAGGGCTCCGGCCGGGCCGGCAAGTGTGGCGAGTATCCCAAAATATCCGTGACGGCGCAAGCCCCGCGCCGTATTCCGTACGATTTTTCATGCGATTTCCGCGCGCCGGAACAAAGGGCGTCAACGCAGCAGCGCGGCCCGCCATCCCCACGGCGGAAGCGTCTGACGAGCGGGGTCAAGCGTTTCTCCCGACAGAAGATCGCGACGCGAAGGAGCCTCGGACCAGAGGGGAAATTTCGGCGAGAACGCGACGTCGTCCGGAGAAAAGTTGCCGAAGAACGCCAGCGCGCCGCCGTCGGGAAGCGCGCAGACCGTGATGAGGACGCGGTCGTCGTCGCAGGAAGGGACGGCGAGAAGTTCGCCCGAGGCGACGCCGCAGGCCTTTCTCGCCGCCAGAATTCCGGCGAGGTTGGGCCGGTCGCCCTCCGGGGGCCGGCGATAGAGGGCGAGGCCGGACGGCAGGCCCTGACGGCTGGAGGGAAGGCTGTCCAGTCGCCAGAGCGGAGGCGTGGCGGGCCAGTCGCGACCTTCCGGGAGGCTTCCGTCGAGGTCGGAGCCTGAAATCATAAGCAGGCCGGGCAGAAAGGCCCTGGCGGCGAGGGTCAGCTGATGGGCGGCGCGTATGGAGAGCGCGGTTTCGGCGTCTGGGCGACTTCCGGGGGAGAGTCCGCAGGCTATGGCCGCCAGCGTGGGAGCGTTGAGGCGAGGCCCTTCGGCGGCGTCGCGCCGCGGGGGCAGAAGAAGGCGACGCCAGTCGTCGGGCGTCAGGGAAAGAAGAGAGCGAAAGTCGGGCCGGGGCAGACCGTCCGGGGAAAGACGCCACAGCGCGCACTGATCGACGCCCAGGGCCAGAGCTCGTCGCAGACTTTCCCGCGCCGGGGAAGCGTTTTTTTCCAGAAGAGATCGCTCCAGAGCGGGAGAAAGCGCGCTGTCGAAGAAAAAGTCCGCGCCGCAGTCTCTGATTCTCGCCAGCGTTTCGAGAGGAAGAGGGTCTTGGACGAAGACGGCCGCGCCGTAGCGATGGGCGTTGCGCGTGAGATCGTGCAGGGCGGAGAGTCCCGGTTCCAGCGATTCGGCGTTGCGGGCGTCGGGAGAAGCCGCGTCCAGCCCCAGCCACGCGCCGACGCGGACGCCGACGAGAGCCTGATGCCAAAGGCCGATCTGTTGAATGAGCCCGGCTTCCATGACGCGTCTGGCCGAACCGGAGGGATCGTCCCAGTGCAGAGCGGGTCTGTCGGGGCGGACGAACCAGCGGTACGCCCAGCGACGTCGCGCGCCGTCCACGCCCGTGACCGGACCCGTCACCGCCCAGCCGCGCGGAATCGCGCCGAAAGAAGGCTGATCCTGCGTCAACGCGGGAGGCAGCGCGCCCCGCGCAGCCAGCGCGGCGGTTGCGCCGGGAGAAAGGGGGGCGACGTCGTCTTCCTTCAGAGAAGGGAGAAGAGGCCAGAGTTCCTGGGGGAGCTCCGTCATGGCGTACAGACCCGGGTAGTCCCGCACGGCCCGCGTGGAAAGGAAAAAATCCGGTCCCATGCCGGTGTGGGCGGGCAGCAGTTCCCCGCCGGCCAGAAGTCCGACCAGGGCGAGGTCGTTTAGCCATTGGCCGTATTCGCTCTCGGTGCCGGCAAGTCGTCCGAAATTCAGGCTGACGCCGTCTTCTCCGAGTCCGGAAGCGGGAGAGCGTCCGGCCCATTCGTCGCCCGTGTCGGCAAGTCCCGCAAGGACGACGCCCTGCACGCCGAGTTCGGCGAGCCGTTGGGCGACGTGACGCTGCGTGAGCGCGGCTGTCATGGAGGTTTGGCCTCCCCACGCCGTGAGCGCGGGAGAGGCGCGAAACCACAGCCGGCAGTCTTCGGGGAGAAGAGAGCTGCGGGAGCTCCGGCGCCATCCCAGAGAGGAGCCGCTCACCACGGCCGTCAGCTCCGGAGCCTTGCGCAGACAGGCCTGCTCTTCCAGCCATTGGATGTAGGCCGGGCCGGGCCTCCCCGCCAGCGCGGCGTTTTCCGGAGAGGAGGGCGCGGGCGCGCAGGATCCGAGAAGAACGACGGATAGCGCGGCCGATGCCAGCAGGCGCGACGCGGACGGTATGCTGATAGGAAGAGAACGCATTTTATCAGGAATAATTCTTAATAATGCTTGCCTTTCCCGGAACGAAAGGATACAAGGGGCTCGTGAACGACGTTATTCGAGTCAAGCCGTCGTCCGAAAGGAGCGCAAGGCTTTCCGACGAGTGACGCCTCTTGAACGGAACGGACGTCTCCGTGACGACCGTTCAATACCTGGAAAAACGCTCTAGAAAGGAGTTTATCATGGAAGAACAGGTTCTCAAAGCCATGAAGGAAGCCGGAAAGCCGGTTCGTCCCGGAGACATCGCCAAGGCTCTCGGCGTGGATTCCAAGGAAGTTTCCAAGGCCTGCGCGGAGCTGAAGAAGGCGGGAAAAATCTATTCTCCCAAACGCTGCTACTACGAGCCCGTGAAAGAAGCATAACCTCTTGTTATGCTTTTGGATGCGGTCAAAAATCCGCACCATTTCGCACCAAATTGGTGCAATCCGGCAATGCTACTGCCGCTCTTCTCTGGGCAGAGGTTAGGGCGTGCAGGTAAAACGATGCCGTGGTCGTGATGTTCTTGTGTCCAAGCTGGGCCGCAACGGCGGCGAGGTCAGCACCTCCGGCCAGCATTTGCGATGCCGCTATGTGGCGCAACGCATACATAGGCATGGATACTCCCGCACGCTTGCAAGCCATTCGCCATGTGTATTGGTAGCCGTTTGGGTTGACCTGCCGGTTTTGCCTGTTCCGGCATACCAAAGTGTAACCCTGTGCGCCGTCTGCCTGATATCTGCACCACGCCTCACGCATGTACGATTCTGGCGGATAGACAATTTTTGTGTTATCCACTTTGGGCATGAAAACGGTGACTGTTTGCGACGACCAATCAAAAGCAGTCCACCGAAGGCTGAACAGCTCAGACATTCCAGGTCTGAGACATAGGGCAATGGCAGTTTTTGCCGCCCACTGCATCCATGACGGGAGCACTGGAAAAAGCCTTGAAAAGTCTTCCAGTGTTCCCGTTCTTGGCTTCTTTTTCCCACCGGGAACTCTCCGGTATTTGGACCACGGATTTTCATGTAGCAAATCTTGTTGCACGCACCAATTCATGGCGGCGTTCAGTTTGTCCACATACATGTTCATGGTGGTTATTCCCATACCTGCCGATCGGCAATTTTCCCGCACTGTCTCAAGGTCAATTCTATTCAGAGTGTCCGCATATCGCGAGGCCAATATTTCCGCAGGCCCTTCCGCGTGCGTCCCGTCTCTTCTGTCGTGACCGCATACAAGAAACTCGTATATTTCAACGGTTCTACGGCAATACTGGTGGTTTTTGAGGTAGGCAAGCACTGCCTCCAACAGTGTCATTCGCTGATTTTCTGCCGTGTCATACTGACACTCGGCGTCAAACTGACGCGCCTCTTCCTCAGAACGAAAAGAACGCTGTTTCCAGCGTCCTTCTACATCCTTGAACTTGACGACATATCTGCCGTCACTGCGCCTTGCTATGCTCATAAGTTGTACTCCTTTTGAGTCCAGCAAAGAGCGCCTTCCCGTTCTGACGGGATATCATTGAGCGCTTGGATTTTCTAGTCCCTTGGTCCAGTTCGAGCAGCTCCAGCTTGCGACGCCTGAGCTGCGCCTTCTCCTCTTCAATCTGCATCTCTCGAAGTTCTATTGCTCTAAGCTCCGCAAGCAGGGGTTCCATGAGTGCTCCTTTAAAAAGAAAAGGCCGCTTTCACGGCTCGTCGTTTGATTTCTGAACAAATTCAATGAATCTGAACGATGGAATGGATGGAAAACCTAAAGGCGTGTCTACATACAATACCTCATATTTTACGCGGCCGATTTTTTCTATCGGCAGTCTTGTGCTTCCGCAATTAGGGCAACATCTCAAAGCTGTAAAAGGGGCGTCTATCATTGGTGGCAACTCTGGGGGGAGTCCTTCTCGAACTGCGCCACAATCGCGGCAGCATTGCAATGAAACATAATGTGACGTCTCTATGTGTATGCCGGATTCTTGTTTGTTCTTTTTCAAGAAAGAAAACATTTATACCTCACTTTCAGTCGTCGTTTGATTTGGGCGGTACGCCTATCTCATCGCTTAGACTTGTAGAAAAGACTTTCACCTTATCGATGTGGCCGCACTTCGGGCAGGTGAAAATATCGTTCCCTGGGACAACGATGGACATGGCAAGAAAGATGATGGCAACAACCAGCCATGCCGACGCCCCACGGTAAACCACCCATCCAAGCAGTCCGATACAAGCGACTCTTGCGAGGTCCACCAGCAGACAGAACATGTACGGCATCATTTATTGATAGTCCTCGTTATTATCCATGCAAGGAAGCCCCAAAAGACGAGCAGTGCGATAAAATTCCATTCGATCATTGCTGATCCTCCGGTATGTTGAAGTGGCTGCGAAGCGGTTCGCAGTAACGCCAGCCAGTTTTTTCTCTGCTTTGCTCTTTGAAACATGAGAACGGAAATTCTGGATCCATAGGGTCTTTCATATTGAAAATTCTGGCTACCCACTCTGCCGATCGACTATGTCTCACCGCCACCAGTTCGCCCGGCTGCCGTCCGGCACCACGCTGGGACGCTGTTGAAGGCCACCGTTCTGACAGTCTCCGTTCCGTTCAACATCGGCCCTATGGCCATGTATACGTCCGTCGCCCATCGGGAGATTTCGTCCTCTCCGTCGGTGAATCGCGACGTGAACGTGTCCAACGTCTGGGACAGATAGGCCGCTTCTCTGCTAGGCTCAGGACTCATTAATTGCCAAAAGGGTAAAAAGTTCTTATTGTCGGCATAGGGAGGATGCCATGAAGGAACTTTTTTATCTTTCTCATGAACAGATTGCTCGTATCAAACGCTACTTTCCT
>CALUUX010000004.1 GCA_944324085.1 uncultured Mailhella sp.
GTGGGGCTTGCCATACGGAGAGGAGGAGGCATAGGGCTGGGCATCGTGCTCGGCAACATGGGATGGTGGGCTGTTCTGCCGGTGGCCGTGGTGGGAAGCGTGGTATGGACGCTGATGAAGTTTGGCAGTCCTTCGCGGTGCCGTCTTATTTTCATGGAACGCAAGGAAGAGGTCGTGCGCCGGTGGGCGACGTCGCAACGCGCTCGTCTGGAGGTCTTGCTCAGCGAGAATCTTGAAGACCTCACCTCAGCGTACGGCAAGGCTGTGAGCGAAGGTTTTGTGCCTGCGCTGGCCGCGCTGTCAGAGGAGACCGTCGCCATGCGAGCGTACCTCGACGTGCTGAAGAAGATGCGCCTTGGCGTGGAATCGCAGGCTCAGGAAATGGAGCGTCTTGCCGGAAATCTGGAAAAGTCGTTGACGACGCTTCAGGAAAGTTGAGGTTTGGGGCAAGCCTCAACCTTTGCCGCAAGATCGTTCGACGAGGAAGAAAGCGGAGACGAGGCAGGCGTCGGAGAAGTTTCGTTCTCCCGTTTTTGATGATCCCAAGAGAAACTGAGTCAGTTTTTTATGGAATCGTATGCGTTGACGGAGGTTTCCTTGACCCACTGATAGCCTTCCACCGCTTTATCCTTGGTCCATTCATAGCCGGAAATGACGCCTTCCTTCACGTCATGACCTATTTCTTTCGCCGCGGCCTTGGCGTCATTGGTGCGCGTGACGGTGGTCTGACTGGAGATTTTCCGGCCGTTGTCGTCATAGGTGACGACGCTGCTGGTCGTGCTGGTGCCGCATGCCGCGAGCAGCGCGGCGGCGAGGCTCAGAAAGAGAATCTGTTTCATGCAACGTTCCCAGTATTTTTTTTGGGTGGGAATGGCGTTCGGCGGACGTCCGCCGAACGCTCCATGGTCGCGTCTTGAACGGAGGGGGGTGCGGAACAGCTCCGTCCCGCGTGTGTCAGATGCCCGATTTCGTCAGCTCAATGAACTGCTTTGCGACGCGGGGACTGCGTCCGCCGTTGCGGGTGGCGTGCGCTTCCGCCCGGATGTCGAGCTGGGCCTGAGGAATGTCAATGCCGTATTGGGCCGCCAGCTTGTGAACGATGTCGAGGTAGCGGTCCTTGTCTGGGCGGAAAAAGGTGACGGTAAGGCCGAAGCGGGCGGAAAGAGACATGAGCTCCTGTCTGGTGTCGCCCTCGTGCAGATCGTTGCCCGTCCTGTCCTCCCAGCTTTCCTTGATAAGGTGACGGCGGTTGCTGGTGGCGTAGACCACAAAGTTGCCGCTATGCCCGTTGACGCTTCCTTCCAGAATGGCTTTGAGCGCGGCGAAGTCGTTGTCATTGCTGCTGAAGCTCAGATCGTCGATGAACAGGATGAACTTGAGCGGATTGCGGCTCAGGGCCTCGGTAATGTCGGGAATCTGATAGAGCTGATTCTTTTTTACTTCCACAAGGCGCAGGCCTTTATCGTAGAAGGCGTTGACAATGGCCTTGACCGTGCTGCTCTTACCCGTTCCGGCGTCGCCGTAAAGCAGAACGTTGTTGGCCGGCTGGCCGGCGAGAAGGGCTTCGGTGTTGGCGATGATCTTCGAACGTTCCCGCTCATAGCCGGGGAGCTGTTCGAGGGTCTGCGGATCGGGATGTCGCACCGGAACGAGCTGTCCGTCTTTGACCGTGAACATGCGGTATTGGGCGAACATGCCGTAGCCTCTGGCGTGTATGGTGGCTATGCGTTCATGATAGGCGCGGGCAAAATCGAGCTCGCTGTTTTTCCAGCGGGGCAGAAAGCCCGTAAAATCCAGCGCGTCGCGGATCGCGCTGCCGTCAAAGGATCCGAGCTCCTGGAGAAAGGCCAGTTCATGGGCCAGGCATTCGGAAAGGAAGGGGGAAACGGGTTTGCTGCCGCAGCTTTGCAGCATGTAGATATTTTCGTCTTCCATGATCAGATTCAGCAGATATTCGCTCAGGTCGTCTCCGTGAGCAAAGAGCGCGGCGGCGAAATCACAGTAGGCGTCGACGCCGGCGGACGTGTCGGAAGAGTCGACGTCGAGCAACGTCTGCAGTCTGGAAATAACGGGATCGGAAAGAATATTGCGGAAGACGACGAGACTGCGGAGTTGAATGCTGGAAAGAGGCTGAGAAGTCATGGAAAGATCACCTTTGAAAATTTTCGGCAAGTATAGGGCAGGCAGGAGCGTCATGCAAGTGTGCGGAACTCCATTTTTGAGGCGAATGTGGAGCTGGTTCCGTCGGCGGAAACGGTCGCGCGACTTGCGCAGAGTCGGCGGGTATGGCACAAGCATGATGTGGCAAGACTGCCTTGCCGAGGAGGAAACATGAAGATTGTGGTGCTCGACGGGTATACGTTGCGGGCCGGCATGGAAAGTCCGTGGCCCGCTTCCGACGACGCGGATGAATGGATGTGTTACGATCGCACGTCGGCAGGCGACGTGGCGGAACGCTCCGTCGGCGCGGAGATTCTGGTGGTGAACAAAGTGGTGATGGACGCCGCGCTTATGGACGCGCTGCCTTCGCTTCGCTGCATTGCCGTGACCGCCGCGGGCACCAACGTCATTGATCTTAAGGCCGCCGGACAGAGGGGCATTGTGGTGTGCAACACTCCCGCGTACGGCACGGACGCCGTAGCGCAGCACGTGTTCGCGCTGCTTCTGGAATTGTGTCGCCATACGGCCATGCACGACGCGAGCGTGCGCCGGGGAGACTGGGCGCGTTGCGAGGATTTTTGTTACGCGCTTACGCCTCAGGTGGAACTGACGGGCAAAACTTTCGGCGTTTTCGGCTTTGGCAATCTGGGACGTCGCGTGGGGGAAATAGCCCACGCTTTCGGCATGAAGGTGCTGGCCTGCGCGCATCGTCCCGTACCCGCTCCAGGCTACGAGCCTTTTGCCTTTGTTTCTCGCGAGGAGCTTTTTCGTCGTTCTGACGTCATTTCCTTGCATTGCC